>CAJXHA010000065.1 GCA_913053615.1 uncultured Bacteriovoracaceae bacterium
AAGAATTAAAGGATAAAATTTCAGAAGAAATTCCTAAAAACTTTTATACAGAAAGATCAGATACATTAGTTAAATATTTAACTAAGAATGTTATCGAAGCATAAAATTAAAAGTCATTGGTAATGCAAGGCCCACATCTTTTGTGGGCTTTTTTTATTTCTTAATGATCACATTTATTGTGACGAAGACGCATGTTTTTTATATGTGCAATAATTAAAGCAAGAGAACCAATGATTGTTAGAGAGTAGTGAAGTGCCAGGTTTTCATGGAAAAGAAAAACAGCACTTAAAATAAGGGCTGCACCAATAAGTGCATAGGCTATGATATCTTTATGGCCATGACGACGGCATTGAGGGTATACAGCGATAACAACCACTGTGATAACGACTGCTGCAAAGAGCTCGTGAACGAAGTGAGTATCACCTAATAAGCTCTTAATGCTTGGAAAGAACATGATAATAAAAGGCGTAAGAATACAGTGAACTAAACAAAGTGTAGAAGCACATATTCCAAAACGGTCTAAAATCTTATTCATGTATAACCTCATCATAGGTATATACAATATCTTTCACACTTTGACACTAGGTATGAATTAATAACTCAAAAAACCCATGCCTAATTTTAAGTATTTAGAGTTCTACTTCACCGCGAATAACTTCTATCAAAGCATTGAGAGCATCAGTTGTAGTAAAAATACCAATTAACTTATCCTCTTGGTCTTTAACCAGTACTGATCCAATCTTCTTATCTGAAAGAGTAAAGACAGTTTCCATTAGGTTTGCACCTTCTTGAACACAGATTATCTCAGTCTCCATACAGTCTTTGACTTGTGGATTTTTAAGAGATGAGAAGTCTTGTAAGGCATGAAGGTTTCTCTCGGTTAGAATGCCTTTTAAAACCCCATTATTATCAATTACTGGAAGGTGGCGAAACTTCTCCTTTTCAAAGATAGAAAAAGCACCGGCCAAAGTTTCATTCTCATTTATTGTCTGGGGAGCTGGACTTGTGTAGCCATCTATACTTAGTGCTCTTAGTTCGGGGGAGTTTTTTAAATTCATTGTCTCAAGCATTTTATCTCTCCTTTGAGAATTAAAGTTTAGCACCAGGGAGAGGGGGAAAATATGAGGAATATCATGAATTTAGGGGCATTTAGTGAGGGTGTTAGCATTCTACACAATGTCATTTATTTATAAGATCGAGAGCGGTTAAGCACCTGAAAATAGGCGTTTTTTCTGGCATTAATATTGCTCTATTATGGGTACATTATTGTATTTGGGAGTGAGTTTGAGATTATTATTAGTATTTTTATTTGTACAAAGTTTTAGCTTATACGCAGCCTGTTTCCGTGAAATTGACGGAGATGCCTATGGGTGTATTCCAATGCTAGATAATAATGCTGCAGTTGATTGGTGTCAGAATCGTTATGGTGCTGAATATAAGCCATATTTAACTGATAATTACTGTACTAATGAATTAGCAGCTATTCTTCGTGGTGAGGAATATGATGCAAGTAAAGAAGATCCAAATAAAGTAGTTCCAGCTGCATGTATGTCTTATGAGCAAGGTATGCAAAGACAGTGTCAATTCTATGATTATGTTCCTGCTGAAAGATATTGTTTAGAGAACTTTGGAAATAAGTTTATTCCATTTGTTCCAGATGAAGGAAAGTGTTCACTTAATGAAGCACGTAAGGCCAGAGGGGATAAGAATCCTAATGAACTTGTTCGTGGCCTAAACTCTGATATGGAAGAAATTGAAACGATTATGACTATGATCGATCGAGAGGGACTAAATGATTCGTTAGGTGGTTTTGCCTATAAAAAGCCAAGTGTTAAGAGTGAGTTCTATACAGATGTTGTTAAAGCATTAATGGCAAAAATGAATATGTTTAAAAATAAACTCCTTGAGCGCGGGGAAGAGATTAGAGTACCTATAAAGGACAATGCAGTATTAGAATATTTAAAATACTCTTTTAGATATTTGGCAGTATTAGGTAGGCTATATAAAGTATATGCCTATGTTGCTCATGAAAATCACTTTGTTTTAAAAACCTATAAGTTTGAAAACTTAAATTACTTAAACCTTGTTTTACCAAAGGTGTACGGACTAGAGATTTTAGCGAAAGTTAATTATAAGGTGAAAACTCTAGAAAATGGAACTCGTTTAGAGTTTATGGTTGGAGAGCAAGATAAGCAAACTTATGAATACATGGCGATGCAAGATCCTGACTCAAAAGTTGATTATGCAAAACTTGTAACCTACTTAGGTTTAAGAGAAACAATGACAAACCTATGGGGTGTTCAAAGATTAACAAGTGAAGAAGTTGCCAATGAAAGAGTACTTAGCTGTGGAAACTTTTTAAGTTTTCGTACAGGTAATTCTACAAATCCTAAAAACACAGATGCTTACCAAGAATTATTAGACTACGATATTTTTTATAGTGATTATGTTTCACGTTGGGAAGAGTTAGTTGAAGCTACTCAAGGCATAACAATCCTTACTCCACGTTGGGCACAAGACCTAGGTGTTTTTGTTGTTAATAATGTAAATGAATTAAAGCACCTCTTACAACATGAAATCGCAGAACCTTTAGAAACAGAAGATGATATTAAAAGGCAAGCTAGAGCAGATGCTGAAATGCTTATCATGTCTGAAAATGCATATTGGGAAGAATTCTCTTATGGACACTTTCAAACAATCGTTATGCCTGGTGATAATATTAGAAATAAAAATGCTCTAAAAAATAGAATTATTGAAGAGGCGTATAATAGAAGATTAAAGGCAATTACAGAGGCCTATATCGGTGCCTATTTGTGGGTAAGTGATGCGGCAGTGAAAAAGATGGAAAGCCGTATTAAGTTCTTTAGTGATCGTTACTTTAAGGCCCGTTTTACAGAGAAGATGAGCAGTGTTTTAAATGACGTACTAAGTGATTATAATGACCGTGATGCTCTGGCCGAGAAAAATAGAAAAGAAAAAGTTGATGCAACTCTAGAGCTTGCAAAGAACTCTGCTCAAGCTTCTTTTATTTTAAAAGCTATCGAAGATGAAAATTTAAACTTAAAGAAAGTTAAACTTTTAGAGCCATCTAATTTAGAAGAATTAATGCTCTTATTTCAAAATAAATTAGATGACTATGAAGATGTTCGTCAAACTTTAGAGCACAATGATGAACTTGCAAAACTTTCTGCAGAGTTTTTTAAAGATATCAGCGAGCGTTTTAAAGATCGTCATATGCAAACCAATCGTAATGGTGAACTAGAGTACAAGGGAACTGTTTCTCAACGCCAAAGAGGCTTAAGAATAATTGCATTTGAAGTTGCAAGAAATTATCTTAAAAAGTATCCATTCCGTTTTACAAATTTAGGAGGCTCAGGCTTTATTGGTCAGAGCAATGTAAATACTAGCACTGGTACAATTTTATCAAATGGTACATATGTTGGTATGAATAATGAGAGTTTTTTAAATGCTCTTGGTGATTATGAAGAAGAAAGATATGTCGTCGCAAGAGATAATACTCGTGTTGCTCAGACAAATTATCTCTATGGAAATGGTAACTTACAACGCAGTCAGGCCATCCCTAATAATCGTGCCGGTTCTAATCCTGATGGAGTAACAACTGGACGAGTGGATAGACCTTTAGAAATTACTGAACCAGGTACAATTCGTACATCAAGAGGTGAGACTAAGATTGATAACTCAAAACTAGTTTCTTTATTCTCTCAATTTGATGTTTTATCATCACGTGCACAAACCACTTTAAATAGAATGTCTGAAAGCTCAATGCCAGAAGCAATTGAGACTGATCGCTCTAAAGTTATTAGAGATCCTCGCTATATGCTTTTAAGACTTGCTCAGGTTTTAAAGTTAAAAGAAGTAGCTTATTCAAGTAATTATAATGGTGGGAAGTTTGCTGATGATTTACAAGCACAGAAAATCTTAGCTGAAAATATTGTGACTCAGGCCTATCAAGCGGCTCCAATTCTTAGAAATGAGTCTTCTTGGACAGGTAAGGTTGTTAAGTATTGTTTTACTCATCACGTAGGAACAATGTATCGCTGTGATCAAACTAAAACATTTTCACTACCTTTACTATATAGAATTGGTAATCAAGAGTATGATCCAGAAACAGGTGTCTTTGATGCACGTGGAGCGAGAAGCTTAATTAATCAAACCATTAATAAATCAATTGATAATACTGGAAATAAATTATCAAAGTTTTGTAAGTCTAATTACTTAAATTATAAAAATGATACTCATTTTAAGGATATTTATAAAGCTTCTAAATTTTTAAGAGCAAGTATCCGTACACCAATTGGTCAAAATGCCAATACAGTAAGAAAGATGAATCATTATGATGAACAAATTAGAAAAGATATCCGTGGTCGTTGGGAAGCATGGAATGAAGATATCTTTGAGCCGAGTCTTAAATATTTAGGAGCAGCAGCTTTAATTGCCCTTGGTGTTGTACTTATCATTGGAACTGGTGGAGCAGCAACTCCGGGGGTTCTTGGTGGTATTTATGCCGTTGCCTCAACATTCTTGGCAATAGAGTTCTTTGTTTCTTTTCCACTAGTTGTAGGTTCATTATACTCAAGAATTAATACAAACTTTGTAGAAGTACCAGCACAACTAAAGTTTCAAGAGTCACTTGCTCACTCGCAAGTTGATTTCTCAAAAGTCGTTGACTGGGATATGTTAAAGTCAGATCAAAAGGCAAACCGCTCGGCTAAAGCATGGACAATAGGTCTTATGCCTTTAGACTTCTTATATGGAGCAATGTTAGTTCGTCATGTGAGACAAAGTGTAGGTGCGATTGGAAGAAATTCAATGCATGCTTTAACTGGAGTAAAGCTTAAAGGTTTTAGTGCTCTACCATCAAAGCACTTTTTTAATCCACGTTTTAGAGATCTTAGAACGATTGTTCGCTATAAACAAGTTGGTGCGCAAGGCTTAGGTAATGCTATCGTTAGAGGTCGTCAGACACTAAGGTATTTAACTCACTACTTACCAAAGTATCAAGAGATTCCACAAGCTATGATTAAGTCCGGGTCTTTAAGAATTGGAATGGCAAGAAAGGCCAATGCTCTAAAAATTGCTAAAAAACCTTGGGTTATCCTGGATGAGGTGGTTGAACACTCTGGTAAATTAAAGAATAAACTAAGTGAATTTAGCAAATACGTGGCTGAAGAGGCGAAGCATGTGGAAAGCGTAAGACTTAACCGTATGTTAAAGCCACGTGAAATCATGCAACATGGTATAGAAAATACTGCATTAGCGTATTTACCAAAAACACTTTTAAGAAGATTTAAAGATGCAGCTCGAACTAAGAATATTGATCCTATTGTGGATTACTTTAAGAACTTCGGCGAAGTGTGGGGCAAGCTAAAAGAGATTCAAGGTCAACTTGTTAATGGACGTGTAAAAAATATGGAAAGTGTTGTGGATAAGATGCAAGACTTCCAAAGAGGTGTGACTGCAGGTAAGGTTGATGGTGATAACTTAATGGCAGAATACCTTAAGCGCTTAACTGATGATGAAATCTTAGTTTTAGAAGAGATTGCTAAGAAATCTAATGGTACTTTAAGTGGATTTAAAGAAGTATTTAAACATCATAAAAATGTTATTAATGGATTAAGACCAGCAAGTTATATGGCGGGATATCCAAATAGAGTATTTAGTGCCAGCAGCACTTATTCAAATCAGGCCATCCTAGGTGATGTGGCAGAAGAAGGGTATGAAGCTGCAAGTGATGCTGATGATTTAATTCGCTATTATGAGTCGATGATGAAAAATCATGGTCCAAGTGATATGAGTGAAGAACTTAGACTTCTAAGAGAAGAAACCGAGAGCTTATTTGGTAGAGAATATCGCTTTGGAGCTAATGGAATTGCAGAAAAACTATAATATATAAGGGAGCTTTAGGGCTCCCTTTTTTTATTTGCACTTTCGATCAAGAACAAAGACTACAGCAGGTAAAATGATTAAATCTGCAAGTAAGGCCACTACAATAATAAAAGCACAGAGCACCCCAAATTTTATATTAGGGATATAGTTTCCAAAAATAAAACTAGCAAAGCCAACACATAAGAGCACAGTTGTAAGAGTTAGTGCTGGAAAGGTCGAAGTAAAGAGCTTTTCAACACTCTGAACTTGATCCATTTTTCCACGATACTTTTGGTATTCAAAAAGAAAGTGGATACTATCATCAACTGCAATACCTAAACAAACTGAAGCAACTAATACACTTCCCATATCAATATCAAGTCCAGTTAAATAATACACGGCACCTCCAATAAGAAGAGGGTATATATTAGGAATGAGAGCTAATGCACCTAGTGTAAAAGATTTTAGTGATAACATTAAAACTAATGTGATCGTTATAAAAGCAAGTATGATGGAGAACAGAAAGGTACTGACTACATAAGGAGTTAGTTCATGGAATAGAGGTGTTTTTCCTGTAATCAATAATTCAAGTCCATGCTTTTTAGCAATTTTCTTAATGACTTTAAACATTGCTCTCGAGTTATGTGAATCACTTAAGGTCCATTGCATAGTTAAATGCAGTTTATCATTATTTAGTGAAATGAAATTACTCAGATCTTTACCTTGCGGTAAGTCCATTGAATAAAGTAGTAGTGACTCTGCAACTTGGCCTTTGGTTGCTGGGATTGTATAGGCCGCATCATCGCCAGAGTTTAAATATTTATTTAATGACTTTAAAACACTATTAATTGATATAACTTTCGTTATCTCATCTTTGCTCTCAAGCTCTTTAATAAAGTTATCAACTTTATGGAGGAACTCAGGTTCTTTAGCTCCATCTTCAACACCAGAGTTAATACTTAATTCAATTAAAGATGTGTAGGTAAAGTGTTTTTCTACAAACTTCTGAGCGATTACAGAAGGGTGGGTAGATTTAAATTGTTGGTAAGGATCCATATTGACTTCTAATTCTCGAATCATAGGGATTGAAATGGCACCAGAAATAAAAGTGAAAAGTAAAATAAGGTATCGATACTTGTAAATGAGTGCTGTAAACATTTTTGATCTTGAGCCTGCCACAATTTCACTTTCAAGACTAACACTCTCTTTATCACCATTAATCATATTCTTAAAAAACTTCTCACTTAATTGAATACATGGCACTAAAGCAAAGTAAGTCACATACCAAGCAAAGAGAATTCCCACAGAGACAATTATTCCAAGTTCTGCAACCGGTTCAACTTTAGCATTAAAGAAACTTAAAAATCCAAGTGCAGTAGTTAAGCTGGTAAGCAATGTTGGATAGAAGTTCTTTATCATGGAGTAATATAGTGAGCTTTTTAAGCTATAACCCTCTCTTAAACCGAGAAATAGGGCACTAAATATATGAACAGCATCACTAAGAGCAATAGTCATGAGAATAGTTGGACAGGCAGAAGTAAGGGTATTAAGAGTTTGACCTAAGTATCCAGCGGCACCTAACATGAATAAAGTTGAGGTGGATATGGTACTAAATATATAAAAAAGTGTAATAAATGAGCGAAAGCGGAAAAATAAAATAATCGTAAAGCAAGCATAAAGAATAGGAAGCAAGGTGAATATATCATCAATGGTTGCATTCTTAAAATCATCAACAATAGGAACAGTACCAAAGAGATGAATTTCATATTCTGGATATTTCTTCTTAAAAGGTTTAAGGCGCTCTTTAATATCATTGGTTATTATACTGTGATCAGGTGGATCAGGTATGGCCGGTCGAATAAAGGCCTGGAGCACCACTGCTTTTTGGTCTTCTGAAATTAGGTAACCAGTTAAAAGTGGCTCACTCGCAATTCTTTTTAAAACTTTCTTACGAGTAGCTTGATTAAAGTTATTTAATTCACTGTCATTTATTAGAGGCTCAATTAAAAGCTCATTGTCTTCTGAAGTAATGGATTGGAAATTAGTTAATGAGTCGACTCTTACAACTTCAGTGGTTTTCCAAAGTGTCTCTGTCAGTTCCTTAATTAAGGTTAATGATTTTTGATTAATGAGTCCATCTTTATGAGAGAGGGAAATTAAAATATTATCGTCATTGCCAAAGATCTTTTCAAACTCTTGAAACTTTTTTACTTGAGGATCATTATCGTTATACCAAGCCTTGTAAGTGAAGTTCTCTTTTACTTTTAGAATACCTGGAGCAAATAGAGCAAAGCTTAATGTGAAAATTAAAAGCGTAATTTTAGGGGAGTTATGAATAAAGTCGACGACTTTTTTTCTAAATTGATCTGCCAATTATCTTTCCTTTAGTTTGACTTGGTAATTATTTGTCGAAAAAAGAGTTACTCTTGCATCCATTTTTGGTCGTTCACCACTTAATTGCATTCTATACTTTTGTAAAACATAAATAAGGATGGCCTTTATCTCCATCATACCAAATTGCATTCCAGTACATGTTCTTGGTCCTGCACCAAAAGGAATGAATTGAAAACGTCCAATTTCAACAGGGCTCTTTCCTACGAATCTCTCTGGTTGAAAATCATCGGGATTATCCCATAAGTGACCATCTCTATGAGTAAGATAGGGAGAGTATAAGAGGATATCTCCTTTTCTAATTTGATATCCACATAAGTCATCATCTTCAGTCGCAAAGCGGGTAAATGCCCAGCCCGGCGGATATAAGCGCATAGTCTCGTTCACACATGCAGTTATGATGGGGAGATCCTTAATTTCTGGGTATGTTAAATTTTGAAAATCTAAGTCTTTAACTTCATCAAAGCACTTCTCTAACCATTCAGGATGAAGGGATAACTCATAACTAAGCCAAGAAAGTGTTAAGGCAGAAGTATCATAGCCAGCATATAAAAGAGTGAAGATATTATCTCTAATAAATGCTTTCTTATCTTTTATATCATTATTATTTTCAATTTCTTTTTTTAGAACTGATACAAGTGAACGAGGATTCTCAGTATCAGCTTGCTCTATTCCTTCGTATATAATCTCATTTAATAGTGATAGTGATTTTTTAAAGTTCTGTTTCTTCTTATTAATTACTTCAGGTAGGTCGATAAAGCTATATTTGTCGTTTGAAATAAAGTCTGTCATTTCTTGAATAGCATTATCAACAGCGTGAAATTTATCATAAGAATCTAGGCCAATCATACACTTTAAAATGATGTCATAAGTTATTTTTGAAAATAGTTCTCTTATATTTTCACCATTATTAAGTTTATCAATATAGTGATCTGTATTTTTGATAATAATCGATTTTACATCTTCAAAAATATTATTAAAGTATCTTGGGTTGAGTAGGGGCTGAATGAGTGAGCGCTGTTTTTTCCACTCTGCTCCATTGGCAGTACCAATACTTTTTCCAAATAATTGATCTGCATTGGTTTTTTTTATATAGATATCCATTTTCTTTTGCAGTACATGTTCAATTTGTTCAGGTTGAGTAATTACGACTAAGGTTTTTGGTCCTACTTTTAGCTTGAAAATACCACCAAATTCCACATGGGCTTTCTTTAGCATTTGCAGTCGATCTTTTTTATAATCAAATAGGTGGCCTAAAAGTGGTAGTCCTTTGGAAATAGGAATTTCTTTAAGAGACATTAAGCTTCCTTTTTTTGTAAGACTTCGATTCGATACATTTGAACTTTCTCATCTTTAAGTAACTTGTCATAAAAATGTGTGATATCTGTATATCCATTTCGATTTGCCTCAGGGATCCTAAGGTAATTTCGATTAACAATGATCCCATTGTCACTTAGACTTGGAAGAATCATTTGAAAGAATTCTCTTTCTAAATCACCACTAAAATAACTTGGAACATCTGAAATAGAAATAAAATCTACTTCATCAAGGTCTCTAATTGCACTGATGATATCTTTTTCTTGGTAGTGAACATTGACAGATTTTAAACACTTCTTAATTTTAGCAAAACCATTTTTCTGGGCTTCGATTAAGTTTCCTTCTGGGTAGCGAATTTCTCCAAGAAAGCATAATTGCATAAAGTATGAAGTACGAACAAGGTCATGGCTCATCAGGTGTTTGAATGCTTTATCGTAGTATTGGATATATGTTTCATCCACATTTTTTTTAATAAAGTCACCTTTATATAAAAGAGCATTAAAAAGTGCTTTATTGCCGAGAATTCCCATTATGACTTTCCATTTGAGGTGAGGGAATTTCTTTTTAACAAACACCTCTTGTTCAGCTAAGTCTTTACACTCAAAGAACTCCTTAATTAATTCTTCTCCAAAAACCTTTGTCACAATTTTACTAAAAAAAGCAAAAGTCTTTTCCCACTTTCCAATATAGAGAAGTGAGTTCCAATCATTTTTTGCAAAGAGGTTCTTAAAGTAATTATCAAGTTCGATATCGAGATTAAGTTTTGAGAGAACTTCTTTTCTTTTTGCTTGATTTTCTTTTGCTCGATAAGGAGGGTAGCCCCAAAAAAGTAAAAATTCATCAAAGCTTAAATTCTTATAACAGGCCTCTCTAAGTCTTGCGAGCATCAATTGTTCTTTTGAAAGATCAACTAAGTAGATATCAGTCGTTTCATCTGTTAAGAGTGGAAAGCAACGAGAACCTGCACCACAAACAGAAACAATCTTTTTAGGTTTTAGCTTTTTAACCATTTCATACTCAAATTGAGTATCTTCATTGGCCAATGTGTAATTAAGAGCATAAAAATATTCTTTAGTTGTCATATTTTCCTTTATAAAAGTTTAAAACTTTATAGAATACGAATATGAATTATATGACTCAACATCTTCTTGAGGCCATTGAGATTAATAAAGAACGAAAACCGTTGTATGCAAAAATCTCAAATAAAAGGTCTTTAAAAATTTCTAAGACGCTTATTTTCTTTGAAGCGTTAAGTTTAATAACAAGTTATATACTTGATAATATAGCAAAATACTGGCAGAAAAGAAATGTGCCCATAATGGTCCATGAATTTATTCCCATGGAAGAGACTCCAAGTTTTAGTGAAAAATTTTCTGATTTAAGTGATATTTGCACAGAGCTTCCTAAGCTAAACACTCGGGAAATTCAGAGCAAAGCTAAAGAGTTATATAAGGCAAAAGATTATCAGGGTCTTTATGATTACTTAGATAATATTATCAATAATGAAATGAGTCAGTATCCTAAGCATTTTTGTATGATACGACATATTTTAGAATCGATTAGAAGGGGAGCTTATCTTATTCCTTTACATATCAAACGAGCAAAAGAGATGGGTACTATTAGTCCTGAATGGTTTTGCCGCTATATACTTGTAAACCAAATAATTATCATTCACAGTTCTCGCTTACTTGATACATGGGCTTTTGAATTACAAAAAGAAGGCATTCCTATTATCTATCAAGATGTTCCACATATTCCAGCAAAACCAAATCAGTATTAGGACTCTTGAGGCTCTTCATCAGGTTGTGCATCTGTGCTAATCTGTTCATAGCCTTCCCCAAATATTTCACGACAACGTGCTTGTAATTTATTAAAAGCCGCACGAGCTTGAGGCATTAGTGGTCCACCTTCTCTTAGAGTAGCACCTATTCTGGCCATCATTCTTGAAACTTGTAAGCTTTCAAAGAGACCATTTTCCATAGCATAATCAATCATTCTTACGACACCGGTATCATCTCCGGCCATAACATATGATGCAATGGCATCTTGAGCATTATGTTTTGCTTCTCGTCTTGCACTTGAGGCCTGACTCATACCAAGTGCTTTTGCCTCTCTTTCAAATCGATCTCCTGCACTTGCCATATTATTTCTAAACTGAATACGCATTTCAGCTGTAATATTATCTGGATTTGCTAGAGCATTAGTATAGATACTTTGAGCTCTCTCAAACTCAGGAGCAGGTGTAATAGTTGTTGTTACATCACCGCTTGTTCGTGAACTTACTCTTAGGCCACCAAGTTCATTCCCACTTACATTACGTCCGCCCGGAGTTGCATCAACATTCATACAATCAGTAGGACTAAAAGCATATACTCTTTGACCATTGCGAATACAATATGGATATCCGATTTTAGGATCTAATTGAATATCACCTCTAAGATACTGGTAGTACTGCTCTAATTCACCTTTGTCAAAATCAGAAAAATTTCCTTCATCTATCATGCGTCTAATTTCTCTTAGGGTTTCAGGTGAACAGGTTGCACCTGCTTGACCACCATTACCTCCGTTAAAGCACTCTCTTGCTCTTGCTGTAATTCTTAAAACATTAGGATCATCAGAAATAGGTGACCAGTTAAGAATTCTCCAATCTGAAACGTGATTTGGGTCTGGTAAGTTTAAACCTTCAATATAATCAGGGGAGTTTGGATCTTCGATACCTGGTCTTGGTGCTCCACGAGTTTTGGTTTTTCTATCTAATACACCTAAGTTAATTTCATCTGCAATTTTTGCTCTAGATGTTTCATCAACACAAGCCATTTGGGATAGTCCGCCAAAGCCAGAAAATGTCGGACTTAAGCCTCCGTGGTAACAAACAGTATCTCTTGGTAACTCAACCCTCCAACATCTATTAATCGCCTTCGCTGGTAGGGCAGTTAAATCTGCTTGTCTTCTACTAGTCATATATTGGGCAACATCAGAACATGGAAGCATCCACGGTCCTGGCCTTCTAAATTGGTAATTATCTGGTAAAGCATTTGTTGCTCTAGTGTTACAAGTACAATAATCACCTCTTGAAGCTTGTGTTAGTCTTATTCTATGACATTGACCAGCGAATGCCCCACTATAATTGTTTAAGCTACTTAATCTATCACAGTCTATAGGTGTTATTTCTGCATTACGATCTCTTAAACGAGCAAGGTCATCAGAAATATTTTGATCCATTAATCTTGCTCTTTGAGCTGTTGTTTCATCCCAGAGCTCACGAATATTTCTTTGTTGTTGAGGAGGAACATTTCTCGCTCTAAAGAAATCATCTAAGGAAGTTACTGGTACACCATCAATATTTCCACCCCTTTGAATAGTAGAAATTAATTCAGGAACTGTTTCTTCGTTTCTAACATATAATGTAAGTGTTTCATCAAGTTGTGCAGCAGTTCTATTAGATTGATCTACTAATTGCTCAGCTCCTAAATCAGTAACACTTGCTGGTGCTCTTTCTGTAATGACTCCAGCTTCAACGAGTTCATCATACTTAGCAAGAGCTGCTTCATCACTTAACCCAAGTCCATCTTTTAAACCATCTATGACTTCAGTTCTTCTTTGTACAAATTCATCTAATGTTTCTTCTGGATATGTTCTTCTTCCATCAAGAATGACATCAATTACATCTTCAGATGTTTCTGGACCAGTTATTCCACGAATTGTTTCTTCGTTTCTTCTAAGCTCTGCAATTGCATCTTGTCTATTTCCAGTTACAACAATGGGAGTAGATTCAACTACATTATCAGCAGCACCTGCACCAGCAGCTGGATTATAAGTGAAGTCATCGATACGGTTAGCCGCTGTTTGAGGTGGGGTAGCGGTATTAATTTCTCCAACAGAGATAGGATTATTAAAATCTGCTCTTTCCCTACTAACAACAGTCATTCGCCCATCATTACTAACCACATAAGAAAGATCATCAAAATTTTCTGCTTCACCAAAGCGATAATTAAAATACTCTTCAGGACTTCTTAGAGGGTTACCATTTGCATCAGTATATACTCCAGAAGTAATATCGCTTACGAGAGGAGAGTTCGGATCATTACGAAGCATATTTACTCCGCGAACCTTTGCCCTTGAAGTGGCATTATAGCCATAATTAAAGGCCTGTTCAGAAAGTTCATTATATCTTTTTGCCGCATTAAACATTAATCTAAAAGGTCCAGTAATGGCATCTTCAGTCACGGCATAAACCATCCTCTGTCTGGCACTTGCCCTCCATGCTGAAACGGCCTCAACACCTTGTCCGATTCTATTTTTTACTTC
>CAJXHA010000066.1 GCA_913053615.1 uncultured Bacteriovoracaceae bacterium
GTCGTTAAATAGACCTCTTAGAGGGTCATACTGCCTTACATCGCTGATATCACCGAAGACGATTCCCTCTAGTGGTACTAGAGCGAATACTTGAGTAATGCTTAATAGTAAAAAAATGCCTATTTTCAAGTTAAGTATCCTTTTTTTTATTCTTCGGTGTGAAATTACGATGAGTTAAATATGAGAAAACTTACTGTCATTATTTTCCTCATGAGTACCCAATTATTTGCGGGACTGACTGAAGAGATCAAAAAAGAACAAAGCGAAATCTATCGTCGCCGTGGGACTTTTGTATTTGATCAAAGTGAAGACGATCAAAAGCTATTAAATTTAAATGCAGTCAGTATAGAGACATTAAGATTAAAAGAATTTCTAGCAAGAATTAAAAAGAGCATTATTAATGGTGAGTATAAAAAAGCTCGTATCCTACTTCTCAATGCTAATTATACTAAGAATTTTACGAGAGCTATTCAGTACCGTTACCTAGCACTTATTAATTTTATTGAAGGTGATTATAAGAAGTCATTAGAGTATTTAAGTAAAAAAGAATTGCAAACCATTCAGGCACAAAATAAAGTCTGTATGTTAAAAACAATGAACCTTCTTATTTTAGAAAACTTACAAGAAGCAAAGTTTGAATGGGCAAAATGCTTAAGTGTAACAGCTGCGGACTCTCCTACTAATCATGAATGGATGAATACAATTGTTAATATCAAAGTTAATGAAGATCCAAACGCTATCGACAAACTATTTAAGGGAATATCTATTGAAAATGAAACTGAACCTTATCTAAGTCTATTTATCAAACTTGCCATTTACTTGAATAAACAAGACGTCATCCTTCCAAGGGTTAAATACTTAGGGATTGATGCCTATGAAAATGTAAAAATAAGAGAACTTATTGGAATGCTTTATTTTCGAAACGGAGATCTTGTTAAGGCCTATAATCTTATTGAAGATTTAGATACTCCTAATGCAGATAACTTAAAAGGAAATATTTATCTTGCACAAAAAAAATATGAACTAGCCTATGCCCAATTCAAATTGGCCTTAGAAAATAAATCTAACTCACAAAATGCTTTAGAAAGAATTATTCCAATCGCTTGGATATTAAAACAATGGAATCAAGGAATTGAGTTAACTGAAAGATTAAATATCGATAATAAAACCATTTTCTTTCAAAAAGCACTTAAAGCTGCCTTTATGACCCAAGCCCAGAGATATAATGAAGCAAAGATTGTATTAGATGAAATTGTTAAAGGAAGTCGTAACTCTCAATCAGTAGAAGTGAATCAACTTTATACCTATAACTCAGTAATGTTAGATAATTATGAGGATAGTGATCTTTATTCTAATCGTGCATGTAATCAAAATGATGGTTTTAATTGTTGGTATCGAATGTACATTAGTGTTTGGAAAGATATTAATAAATTAGTAAAAACTGATAAGAAAATTTTAGAAAATAAAGTAGATTATGTAGACCAGTACACCAAGGCCTATATTGAAAAACCTATTCAAGAGCGTGAGTATATTTCTCAAAAAGACATTGAAGAGCTAGAAAATGCAAATATCGATCTCTTACCTGAAGTAAAATAAGTTCATAAATTCAAATACTTACCTTAAGATTTATTTAAATCATAGATTCAAAAAATTTAATGAAGAACTATTAATAAAGTGATAATTTATCTTCACATGAAAATCTTTATTTTTAGCATACTCATTTTTGTGAAGTCATTTGCGGCCTACTTTTCCACCGGTACGTTTGTACCCTATTTTAATAAAGAACAAGTTTCTGAAAGTGGGAGTACAAAAGTATTTGAACTCAATCCATATTTTGGACTTGGAACAAATATACATCTCAGTGGATCAACCTATTTTTTACCAGAACTTGCCTATTCATATCTCAAAAATTCTGAGGATGGTGTCAGACAAGAAATAGTATTTCTCAATTATCACTTTAGTTATTATAACTCTCCCCAATTTATTATTAAGTATGGGCTTTCTACTTATTGGTGGCGTATTGTAGGCCAAGGTGGAACCAAGAGACTTAGAAATGGAGATGGCTCTACCAACTTTAAACTACCTAATGAAACACGTACAAGTTATGTAACCGCTCTTATGGCCGGCTTTGAAAGCTTCTTTAAACAAGACCAATCATTTCGATTCGATTTTTATATAATGGATTCAATTAATGCTGAATCTAGAGCATACAATTACTTTATAGGATTAAATTTTTACTTATGAAAAACTTTATCTTCCTTGCACTTTATTCACTTTCAAGCTTTGCGGTTTTTACCCTAAACCCTGACACTGGTCGTGGCTTTAAAAAGAATACCGTCAATGTAATTATCTCAAATGCAGATTGTAGTGGTGCAGGCTTTTCTACAGCGAACTTCAAAGATTATCTTCAAGATGCAGTGGATGATTATTGGAATAGTGTTGCAACCTCGGCCTTAAAAGTAAAAATTGGATCGATTAATAGTAATTATGACATTACAGGATTAACCTTCGCTCAAGCTCTTAACATCACCCCAACCAACACTATATTGGCCGGTTGTAATGAAAGTGGTACAGGTGACTTTGATGGTGGTGGTGGTGCAGGATCTAGTTCGATACTTGGTGCGGCTCAAATGAGTTGTTCTGGTAGTAATTGTAAAGCAGTCTTTATTATTAATTCACATGCAACTTCAAGTGTTCCTAATTTAAGTAAACGTAACCTGTATGCAACTATTGCTCATGAGCTTGGTCATGCACTTGGATTAGGCCATTCAAGCTCAAAACTAAATTTAATGTATTATAGTGTCGGTGGGAAAACTCAAACTTGGCTAGGACATGATGATATACAAGGGATTACTTATCTCTATCCACATGAAGAAGAAGTAAGCTGCTTAATTGGTCACTTCTTTGGGACAACAAAAGATCATAATGATACTAATTATAGGCCACCACTTATGATGGCCTTAGGATTCTTAAGTATTTACTTACTTATTCAAGTGCTTCAATTGCTTACCATCAAAGTGAAAGATTACCTCTTTCTCTTCAAAAATGGTGGATAAGTTAACTGGTCTTTTCCAAATATAATAGATATTTCTCATTGTCTCTGTTGCAAATTGCATATCTAAATCGACACCATAATGAATATGTTTTAAGAGTAGCTCTTTACGATTCATATAATTTGAATCTTCAACTTGAATAATTGGTGAACCAAAGTTAGTTAATTGACTTAAAAGTTTTTGCTTAATAGCTTCAAAGTCACGGGTATCGATTTCCATGCGTCCTGAACGTGGATTATACTTATAAGTAAAAATCTGCATACGATTACAAAATTCTGGTGTTAAAAATTCATCTATAAATGAAATGTCATTATGCGACTTTCTAACTTCAAAAATCTTTTCACGGCCTTGGTTTAATTTTAAATCCCAATTTTCTTTATCATGGAGACTTGGACATTCATTATAGTCCTTACCAAAGCGGCCAGTATTCCAACGATATTCAATATCACGCATAAGCTCAATCCCAATTTTATAAGGATTAATATTTTGCTTACTCATGGCCATCACACCAGCATGTTTATCAGCAAAATCAATGAACTCATTCGAATTCATAGCACGGGTATTAAGTATCGTTGAGTGCCAATAACTTGCCCAACCTTCATTCATAATCTTAGTAATACGTTGAGGTAAGAAATAATAAGCCTCTTCTCTAAGACAACCTATAATATCTGCTTCCCACTCTTCAATTGGTGCATATTCAATGAGAAAACGGAGAATATCTCTTTGACCTTTACCAAAATTCTCAACTTGGTTTAAATCAAATTCCTCAATATCTTTATCTTCAATTTCTATATTTCTATCTTTCATCTTTTGTTGCTTGCGCATAAAAGACTTTAAGTGACCTGAGCGATCATCAACAACGTATCCCCCATTTTCTTCTTCACGTTTAGCTAGTCTGAGCTTTTCTTCACGGGAACGAATGACTTCATTAGTTTCAAATAATTGATTAATATCTAATAAGTTTTCTAGAGATAGAACTCGGTCAATAAAGTGCTCAACACGTTCCTGTCCATAGATCTCCATATAGCGTCTAATTTTAGAGCCATGATTTGCCATCACATCCATCATTTTACGATTAGTATTAGAAAACCACATATTATTTTTAAAGAAATCATTATGTCCATAAACATGGGCCATCACTAGTTTTTGATCCAGCCAATTATTTACTTCTAAAAGATAGGCATAACATGGATCAGTATTAATAACCATTTCATAGATTTTTTGAATACCAAAACGATAGCCTTTAGAAAGTTGGTCATAATCCATTCCAAACTTCCAATGGGGATAACGAATGGGAAAACCACCTTGTGCAGCTAAAATATTAATCGTGTCGTAATCACACATCTCGAACACTTGTGGAAAATAATCAAGGCCAAATTCATCAGCATAGCCCTGAATCTCTTTTTGTAACTCTAATAACTTTCCACTAATAGGTTTTGTTCTCAACATATCTAATTACCTTTACCTAAGAAATCTTTAATTGAATCTAAAATGGCATCTTTGTTTTTAATCTTAGAAAGGATCACCTTTTCATGTCCTTCTGTGTACTTATTAAAAAGGTCTTTATAAAACTGACCAGAACCATAACGAGATTCAACTTGTCCATAACAGAACATATTTGAAGCTGGTAAAATAAAATCATCTAAAAGAGATAAGCAAAGCTTAGTATCATCAGCAGACCAATTATCACCATCACTAAAATGAAATGGATAAATATTCCATTCATTAGGATCATAGTCTGTTTCGATAATATTTTTACAAAGCTTTAGTGCACTACTAATTAAAGTACCGCCACTTTCACGAGTTCTAAAAAATGTATCTTCATCAACTTCTTTTGCAGTCGCATCGTGAATGATATAGCGAATATCAATATCTTTATACTGAGATTTTAACCATAAATTAATCCAAAAAGATTCAGTTCTTACAATCTCTTTTTGCTCTTCACCCATAGAACCAGAAACATCCATCATATAGATAACAACTGCAGAATTTTCCATTTCAACTTTAGTGTCCGCACTTCGATAACGATAGTCCGCTTTCATTGGAATAACTCTTGGGTTCATAGGATCATATGTTCCCATGGCCACTTGTCTTTTGAGTGCTTCTTTATAAGTTCTTTTAAGGTGTTTTAACGAGTCAGGACCCACAGTTCCAATGGAAGTGTACTTATCAACAGAGCTTGCAATCTGTTTTTTACCCTTTGGTTCAATATTAGGTAGCTCTAACTCTTCTGAAAGAATTTTAGCTAGCTCATCAATCCCCATTTCAACTTCAAGCTCTTTATTTCCTTCACCTTCTCCAGCTTCCCCTTCTCCTGGTTCACCTTCACCTGGTTTACCATCAACAGGATCACCTGCTTGGCCATCACCTTGTCCAGTTCCACCTTGAGATTTATCACCAAAACGAAAACGTGGGATATCAATACTCGGCATAGGAATAGTAAACTTATCATCCCCTTTAGGAATAATTTGTTGACCTTGCGAAACATACTTTCGAAGGTTATCTCTTACACGTCCTTTAACTATTTTTCTAAAACGCGCATGATCTCTTTTAATTGGATGATCCAAAATCTCTCCTTGGTCTTAGTTAAGACTTAATTGAGTCACCTTTTGCAAAAATACTTGCAACAAAGTTTAATGCATCTGTTGCACAAATTTCACAATAGTCAAAGTTCTTCATTAAACGAGACTTGATGACATCAATTTTCTCTTGAGTCTGCTTATCTACAACATTACTAATAATTGTAGTCAGCTTGATACTATCTTTTTGATCTTCAAAAAGTTTTAATTCAAGAGCACGGTGTAATCTTTCATTCATCTTATAATCAAATTGCTTTCCTTCTACCGCAAGAGCACCAATATAATTCATAATCTCACGTCTAAAATCATCTTTTCTAGATTCTGGAATATCAATTTTTTCTTCAATGCTTCTCATGAATCTTTCATCAGCATCTTCTAACTTACCAGAGTATCTATTTCTGATTTTTTCTTTTTGAGTATAAGCTTTTACATTATCAATATAATTTGCACAGAGAGTTTGAATGGCAGTTTCATCTACTGAGATTGCTTTTTGAACATCATTTTTAACGATATCTTCATACTCTTGACGAGCTACTGCTAACATTTCTCTATAGTGATCTAATTGTTCAGGTGAATTAATTAAAGCATGGTGCTTAAGACCTGATTCTAATTCATTAAAGATCATAAATGGATTTAAACAACCAGCATTGGCATTTTTAACTAATGCATTACTGATCTTATCTTGAATATAACGTGGAGAAATACCATCAAGACCTTCTCTATTGGCCTCTTTACGTAATTCTTTTACATTGTCCTCATTATAACCAGGAAGTGTTTTACCATTATAAAGTTTTAATTTTTGTAACTTAGTAAGATCAGCCTTCTTAGGCTCTTCTAGTCTGGTTAAAATCGCCCACATACTTGCCATATCTAATGTATGAGGTGCAATGTGCATATGAGGGATTGAGTTACTATTAAAGTCTTTTTTATAGATACGAATTTCTTGATCGAGTCTTGTAATATAAGGAACATCAATTTTTACCGTTCTATCTCTTAATGCTTCCATGAATTCATTTGATTGAAGTTTTCTAAATTCCGGCTCATTAGTATGACCAAGAATAACTTCATCGATATCAGTTTGAGAAAACTTCTTAGGCTTAATCGATTGCTCTTGAGAAGCACCTAATAGATCATATAAGAAGGCAACATCTAGTTTTAACATCTCGATAAACTCGACAATACCACGATTGGCAATATTAAATTCCCCATCAAAATTAAAGGCACGTGGATCTGAATCAGAACCATAGATAGCAATCTTTCTATAGTTAATGTCACCGGTTAATTCTGTTGAATCTTGGTTTTTCTCATCTTTTGGTTGGAAAGTGCCAATACCAATTCTATCTTTTTCTGAAAGTAAAAGTCTTTTCACACGAATGTGCTTCATTACCTTATTCCAGTCACCATCATATTTTTCCATATATTCATTTATAATAAAACGACATGCTGGATTTACTTCACCTTTAATTTTAATTTTATACTTACCGTCATGGTTCTTATTAAGGTCATCAACAAATTGCTTACGAACTGAAAGTGGAATCATTTTTAAAGGTTCTTCATGCATTGGGCTTGGGAAAATCTTTGCACCACCAAGGATCTCACTTCCCTCTTCATCAACCCATTCATATGTATAAAGAGCACCTTCATCAGTTCTTGAATAATGCTCTAATCCCTTTTTAAGCAATCTAGAAATTGAAGACTTCGCACTCCCTACCGGACCATGTAATAAGAGAACCCTTTTCTCAGTCCCATATCCTTGGGCCGCTGATTTAAAAAAGTTAACTAACTTCATTAAGTGAACATCAATACCAAATATAGCATCTTTTCCATCTTCAATTGGATCATCAAAAAAGTGATAACGTGTAATTTCTTTTTTATACTCTGTATAAGTACTCGTTCCATATGACATAATCATATCGTGAACTCTTTGAAATGAGTTTCTAGAGATATGTGGATTTTTAATAACAAGATCAACATACTCTTGAAATGTTCCCGACCAGTGAAGATGTGAGAAATCTTCTCTTGAATAATTTTCTTCAATAAAGTTTTGAATATTAATGCTCATATGTGATCTCCTTAATAACCTTTGTATTATCACTAACTTCCTTCTCTATTGTACCCTTAAATTGAGATGGATTTAAAGTACTATTTCTTTTTTCCGAATCTATTTTACCCGCGTATTTAACTCGGGATTAGGTAAAAAAAAGTACTTTTTAAGTATTTAATTTTTTGAACAATATTAATCATTTGCTATAATATTTTTAAGTTTAATCAAAAAAGGAATTTATTTTGGCCATAATTGCTGCAGGTGCCACAGATATCGGGCAAAAAAGAAAGTCGAATCAAGACTCTATTTGTCTCTACCCTGAAAGACACTTCTTCGCTGTTGCCGATGGTATGGGTGGACATAATGGTGGTGATATTGCGTCTCAAATGTCGGTTAAAATTTTTCCAGAATTTATTGAAAAGAATATAAATAATCTCGATAGTGCTCAAATACTTGAGCATTCTATTAAATATGTTAACCGTGCAATATATGAACATGGTCAACAAAATGAAGAATTAAAAGGCATGGGAACCACTATTACTTGCGTTATGTTTGATGGTGCAAGCATTAAGGTTGGAAATATTGGTGACTCTCGCACCTATCTCATCTCTAAAAATAAACTCTACCAAGTCACAAGAGATCACTCTTTAGTTCAAGAGAAATTAAATATTGGACTATATGATCGTGAAGGTGCAAAAAATGACCCGCAAAAAAATGTTTTGGTACGAACAGTTGGTTTCGAACCTGAAGTAGATGTTGATGTGTATCACTATAAGGTAGCAAGAAATGATATGTTCCTACTTTGCTCTGATGGTTTACATGGAAAAGTATCAGATGAGGATATCATTTATATTGTGAATCAATATTTAGCGGATCCTCAAAATGCGACTAAAGAAAATATTGAGCAAGCGGTAAAGGCGCTTATTGATCAAGCCAATGCAAATGGTGGGCAGGATAATATTTCTGTAATTATCGCACTAGCAAAATAAATTTATCATTTATTTTTCTCACCAATTCACACGGTGCTTCAAATTGTAAATAATCTGTAAGATTCATTGCTAAATAGCAACTAAATCACTAAAATATCTATATCCGTTTTTAAGAAAAAGGAAATTCTTTGGATAAGCACTATACAATTATGGTCATTCCTGAAAAGGAAAAGAATCTTAAGTCCATTAAAATACCTGGCCTTTTATTTCGCTCATTGAGTTTTATCATCGTGATCGTTTCACTTTTAATCGGAATTTTAATGTATGATTATTGGAAGATCCTACAACAAATTCATGAGAATAAGCATTTAAGTTTAGAAAATAGACAGTTAAGAGATCAAATCAGACTCTTTCAAATGAAAATCAACTCTCTTGCAGATGACTTAGAAAGAGTAACAACTTTTGAAAGAAAACTAAGAATTATCACAGGTCTAGAAGATCCTACGACAAAGCCACCACTAGTTCCTACCAATCTTAATGATGAAATGATGGATGACTATGGTAATGAGCCTACTCGTAATCCAAATAATGTTGAAACCAATCCAACAGATAATAAATCTGGCTCTATCAAAAAATTGCAATTTGATAAGATGAATCAAGATCCAAACTTTTTAGAATTAAAGGGTCTCTATGATAAGAAGATTGCCGCCAACCTTGGCTTTAACAAACGTTATAAAATTACCCAACAATGGTCAGAGCTAATAAAAAAGAGCTTTGAGCTTTCAAGTGAATATGCATCTTTTGATTATAAGTTTAGAAAAATTAAAGAAGTAGCAAGTGACCTTGAATCTAATATTCATAAACTTGATCAATACCTTTTAGATAAATCATCAATTCTAAAATCTACCCCATCTATTCTGCCATCAGTGGGATGGATTACTAGTTATTTTGGAATTAGAATTTCTCCATATTCTGGAGGCAGAAAAATGCATGAAGGTCTCGATGTAGGTGCTCCTTTTGGAACCCCTATCGTTGCCCCAGCAGATGGTATTATTACCTTTGCTGGTCATAAGCCTGGTTTTGGAAATTTCGTACAAATTGATCATGGATACGGAATAGAAACAATCTATGCTCATGCTCAAAAAGTAATCGCAAAAAATGGACAAAAAATTAATCGTGGAGATCTAATAGCAAAAGTTGGAAGTACTGGTTATTCAACAGGACCACACCTTCACTATGAAGTACGTGTTAATGGAATTGCCGTTGATCCCTTATACTTTATTTTAGATCAATAGTTAGGAGCTCATAATGTTAAGTAATGTAATGAAAAAAATATTCGGAACAAAGCAAGATAGAGATATCAAAAGGCTTGCCCCATTAGTTCGCGAGATCAATGGCCTTGAAGAGCAAATGCAAAAACTATCTGATGAAGAACTAAAGGCTCAGACCCCTAAGTTTAAAAACCTCTTACAAAATGGTTCAACTCTAAATGATATTTTACCAGAAGCTTTCGCAACAGTAAGAGAGGCCTCAAAAAGAGTCCTAAACATGCGCCACTTTGATGTGCAAATCATGGGTGGGATTGTACTAAGTGAAGGAAAAATTGCAGAGATGAAAACTGGTGAGGGTAAGACCCTAACAGCAACACTTGCAATGTACCTAAGGGCCCTTGAAGGTAAAGGTGCTCACCTAGTAACAGTTAATGATTATCTAGCAAGTCGTGATGCCGCTGAGATGGGAGTACTTTATAATTGGTTAGGATTAAGTGTTGGTTGTATTTTACACGATATGGATGATGACCAAAGAAAGATAGCTTATAATTCAGATATCACTTACGGAACAAATAATGAATTTGCCTTTGACTACCTAAGAGATAATATGAAGTTTGATCTAGATGACTATGTTCAAAGAGAGCATAACTTCTGTATCGTCGATGAGGTTGACTCGATTTTAATCGATGAGGCAAGAACTCCACTCCTTATCTCAGGTCCTAGTGAAGGTAATACTGAATTATACCAAATTGTTAATCGTATCATTCCAAAGCTTCAAAGAGATACCCATTATACAGTAGAAGAAAAATCATCCACTGCCGTTTTAACTGATGAAGGTATTGTTGAATGCCAAAAGCTATTAAATGTAGATAATTTATTTGATGTTAAAAATATTGAAGTTCTTCACCATTTAAACCAATCACTCAGAGCTCATACCCTTTTCACCATAGATAAAGACTATGTTGTTAAAGAGGGTAAAGTTATTATCGTTGATGAGTTTACAGGAAGATTAAAAGAAGGCTCTCGTTGGAGTGATGGACTTCACCAAGCAATTGAATGTAAAGAAGGGGTACAGATTAAGTCTGAGAACCAAACACTTGCATCAATTACCTTCCAAAATTACTTTAAACTCTATAATCGTCTAGCAGGTATGACTGGTACAGCAGATACAGAAGCTGAAGAATTCGGAAAAATCTACGAATTAGAAGTTGTGGTAGTACCTACTAATGAACCTATTATTAGAAAAGATCAAGCGGATGTTATCTACGCATCAAAACAAGCTAAGTACAAGGCCGTAGCTGAACTAATTAAAGAATGTAATCAAAGAAAGCAACCAGTACTTGTTGGTACCGTTGCGATTGAAAGTTCAGAAGCTCTTTCGAATTACTTAAATAAAGCTGGAATCAAACACGAAGTTCTCAATGCAAAACAACACGAACGTGAAGCGGATATTATTTTAAATGCTGGTCAACCAGGAGCTGTGACCATTGCAACTAATATGGCCGGTCGTGGTACTGATATTAAATTAACACCCCAAACTAAAGAAGCCGGCGGACTTTATATTATTGGTACAGAAAGACATGAGTCTCGAAGAATTGATAATCAGCTAAGAGGTCGTTCAGGACGTCAAGGAGATCCAGGTGCTTCGAAGTTCTTTCTTTCACTAGAAGATGATTTAATGAGAATCTTTGGGTCAGATAAAATCAAGGGTCTAATGGGGAGAATGGGTTTAAAAGATGATGAACCTATTGAGCATAAAATGATTAGTAATGCCATTGCCAAAGCACAGAAACGAGTTGAAGGTCATAACTTTGATATTCGTAAACACCTCCTCGACTTTGATAATGTTATGAATGAACAAAGAAAAGTTATCTATCGTTTAAGAAGAGAAATTTTAAACGATGAAGGCAATCGTGAATTATTACTTGAGATGATCACAGATGTTGCAACAGAATTAGTTGAAGTAAATAGACCTGAAAAGAAAGTTCCGCTTAATGAATGGAATTGGGAAGACATTAATAATGGCTTTAAAAATGTCTTTAATACAGACTACGACCTATCAGTTAAAGAATGCTCTGATGAGTATCACTCAGATCTACAAAAATACATTGAGTCTAAAGCTGTTGAGTTATTAGATAAAAAGTTTGAAGGTCATGATGATGAGCAAGTCAAACTCACCATGAGAGAAATCCTTCTTTCTACTTTTGATACTCTTTGGAAAGAACACCTTTTAAATATGGATCACTTAAAAGAAGGTATTAACTTACGAGCTCACGGTCAAAAAGACCCACTCGTAGAATATAAGCGTGAGGCCTTTGGTCTTTATGAAGAATTAAAAGTTATCATTAGAAAAACAGCTGTAGAAAGAATATTCAGTGTAAGACTTTATACACCTGAAGAAATAGAAGAAATTAAACGTCAGCAACAAGCTCAATTAGAAGCACAGCTGGAAGCTCATAAAAGAGCTCAAGAAGCACAAGAAGCTGCCTCTAAACCAATCGAAAGAAAGAGTGTAAAAGTTGGTCGTAATGATCCTTGTCCTTGTGGAAGTGGGAAGAAGTTTAAACACTGTCATGGAGCTTAGAGTTTGAGTGATAATGATAAAAAAGATTTAACTCGTATTGAGGATTTATCTGACTTTATTCACGATGAAAATGAAGATCTAAGTGATCTAGAAACATTTGGTGATGAAGAGGATGATGACGATGCTCTAATGGATCAGGCAACTGATCCAGATATTGAATTTCCACCAGAATTTCAAGTTAACTCTGACGATAATTCAGACGAAGATTCAGACACTAATACCAATGATGAAACCGATGCTTTTAACACAGAGTTTGAAAGCGGTGAAGAAGCTTCATTTGGTAGTGATGATGACTCATTTGATAGTGATGATGATTCATTTGGTAGTGATGATGATTCATTTGGTAATGATGATGATTCATTTGGTAGTGATGATGATTCATTTGGTAGTAATGAAGATTCATTTGGTAATGATGATGATAATTCATTTGATAATGAAGACTCATTTGCGAGTGATGAAGATAATTCGTTTAATGATGATGACTCATTTACAGATGAAGACTCATTTAATGATAACTCAGAGGTTTATGCAAGTGATGAAAGTGAAGATGAAGTAGAAGATATCTCTTTAGATGAGGAGTTCAATGACGATTCCAATGAAGCATTCGATCCTCCCCCTCTAGATACACTTGCAAGTGAAGAGCCTCCTATAGAAGAATCAATTGAAGAACCTTCTCAGGAAATGGCGACAGCACAAGAAGTGGACTCAATAGAATCACCTAAAACTGAGAGTGCCCAAAAAACTCCAATCCCGCAATATGCTGATAAAGAAGAGTTTAAGTCTCCTGAGAACTTTAATGAACTTCAAAAGTTTGCAAAAAATATTAGTTATGGAAATATGGGACATGAAGGGAATCCTCCCTTCTCTATCATTTTAAAAGATATAAAGTTCAAAGAAGATATTGAAGAAATTGTCGAGATATTAAGAGAATTTAATATTATAGATGATGAAAGTGAAAGAGCTGCCAGTGAAAGTTTATTACGAGGCAATATGCTCATTCCTAGGCTTGGTGAGTACTCTGCAATTCATCTATGTCATAAATTAAGAAAATTTGATGTAACAATATTAATGGGACTAACTGAAGAAGTTCATCCACCTAAGAGTTATGAAAGTGATGATAGTGGCATTGTGAGTAAGTACACTGTGTATAACACTCGCTCTCATCATTATGTATATGATCAAGATGATATTCAATTAGCAGATATTATGACTTCTACTACTCCTACCCTAGAAGGTTATCATATTAGAGAGTATATTACCGTTAGCAGTGAATATATTATTTTAGATTCGAAAACGATTGCCAGTGCTAATACTCTTGAGGGGGAGTTAAAAGAGGCCATTCCAGATTATCAAAGAGAGAAACTTGATCGTTCTGAAGTATTAAGTGCAAATAAACAAGCTGCAAATTCAAGTG
>CAJXHA010000067.1 GCA_913053615.1 uncultured Bacteriovoracaceae bacterium
GAATGTTGTAGCATATATTCAAGTCGATCTTTTGGATATTCTTTATCAAGTGGTAAGTATGCACAACCAGCTTTTAAAATTCCTATAAGAGATGCAATTAATTCAAATCCACGATTTAAACTTACCGCCACAATTGAATCTTTTTTTAAGCCACTTTCAATTAAGTAATTTGCAATCTGATTAGAGCGATTTTCTAACTCAAGATAAGTCATTTTCTCTTCATACATTTGAAGAGCAATTGCATTAGGAGTTAATTTCACTTGCTCACTAAAGAGCTGGTGAATGGTTTGGGGCATTTGGGGCATCCTTTATATTTTCAATATTTTATAACCACAAAGGATGCGCCGCAACAAGTCACATCAAAGCATGAAATTATTACATGAATTTTAGATATAAATACTTGAAATTATGATATTTTAATTAAAGTAAAAATAAGTTCTTCTGCCTTTAAATATTCAATACTTATAGGCTTATTAAATAAAGAAAATTTATTGTCCTGGCGTAAAAGCTTTATATAAAGTGAATTATTATCAAATTTAATAACTTCGGCATCATGAAAGCCAAAAAAGGTCTCAACAATTGGATAGAGAGCTTTATATAAAGATTCCTTAGCACTGAAAATAATAGTTCCAAGTATAGGATCATTTTTAATCAGTTCAACTTCATTTTCAGTGAGAAATTGAGACTTTAAACTCTCAAATCTTTCCTCTGAAAGCACAGCCTCCACATCTATTCCAATTGCTGCTAATTCTGAACTCACCACAGAGATTGCTAAGTTCTTTGTATGAGAAATACTTCCTACAATACCTTTTGGCCAAATTGGTTCACGCTTAGTTCCACTCTCAATCCTAAAATTTTCTATTCCTAATTGTTCAAGAGACTTCTGTGCACAAATTCTTCCTGCGATATACTCGTGCTTTCTTTTTAGAGCGAAATTATCACTTCCCTTAGGGAGAAGATCCATTTGATTTTCAATTTCTGGGTCAGGATCTCTAATGAGGTGATAATGCCAATGGCAATTATCACCAATAAATATAGAAAGCTTATCTTTCATATTGAATTAATCAAAAGAATTGTAGTTATGATACTAAGTATTTGAATAGCACGATCAAAGAACCTATCACTTTTATTTCGGCTATCACTTTGAAGAACAATTGTATCTTGAGGATAGATATGTGGTATATCTTGGACGTTAGTTAAATCAAAATTGATCTTTTTAAGTCCCCCCTCAGTGTTTCTCATGATCATTGCCCTATCATAAGCAAGGTTAGGAATAACACCACCGGTTTTACTTAAATAATAAAAGATATTAGCTTGGTCCTTATAGAGTACTTTTCCAGGATTATTTACCCCACCTAAGACAGTTACAATTGGAATAGCTGAGCCCATTTCACTCTCATCTTGTTCTGAAACAAAGATTGTATCTCCACCAGTCCAAGTAAATGAGTTTGAATAGAAGTTATTTTGAAAGTATTGGTTTAAGTTAATCGCATAAGACTTATCTTGTTGCTTTATACTGGCCTTATAAAAGCTCTTATTCAGATCTCCATTTAGACCACCTGCTTTATCGATTACTTTATCAATACTCTCATTTTGAGAAACAAGATAGCGACCAGATTTTTTAACAAAACCACGTACTTCAACATAGAAATTCTTATAAATAAGTTTAAATTCTACATTTTCAACACCACGTTGAAAGAATTTTGAGTAGGCCTCTAAAACTTTCGCTTTTACCTCTCTAAAGCTTAATCCATTAACTTTAATCACTACGTTATAGGGTAATCTTAAAATACCCTCAAAGTCTGCTCTATATCGTCCCTTTAGCTTACTATCTGATGGATGATTTAGATAAAACAAATGACCAGGTGCCATCTTATATTTCAATTTATTAAATTTAGGAATTTTATCATAGTCTGATATAAATTTAGTTCCTCTCTTGGATTTTAAAAACTCATCTTGTGCTTCATTATAAGTTTTATATTCACTAACTGAAGTTAGTGAAGAGCATGAGCTCATAAGCATAACTAAAAGAAGATTTAGCAGTAATAATTTCATAATTTTCCTTTTCACCTTCATACCATAAAAAGGCCAATTCTGTACAGAATTAGCTAGCTATTACCTTTTTACACAATTTTAAAGCAATCCATAAAAGAGCTTAGAAGTATGCTAAATAGTATGTATGCATATTGTCCATATTTGCCAATTTTTAGGGGTTGGTGGTCTTGAACAAGTTCTCTTTCTACTAATAAAAGAGCAACTTAAACTTGGCCATACAGTTGAAGTCATCGTTTATGATCAAGATAAACGATGGGTGGAGAAATACCGTCAACTAGGTATTACAGTACATACTGATTATAATAAAAAGCCAGGGTTAGATTTTGATCTCGTTGATTATTTAGAAAATAAAATTAAGAATGTTAATATTATCCATACTCATGACTTAAACCCTGCCATATACCTTTGTATTTTAAAAATCAAAATGCTTTTTAAATTTAAAAAGCTCTCCTTTATCCATACCACTCATGGAATGGAACATATTCAACTTGCTCCAAAGACCAAACTATATGAAGCACTTCTTGGCCTTTGTGCCCAAAAAATTATCTGTGTTAGTCCTAAATTTAAAGAATACTATCAAAGCCAGATTCTTACACTTAAGAGAAAAGTACACCTTATCGATAATGGCGTAGATATTGATAAATCATTTCAAAAGAAATTAGATCGATCTCTTTTAGAAAACTTAAAACTAAATTCAGAAAAGCCTATCGCAATATACGTAGCAAGAGTTGTTCCCCTAAAGGGACAAATGGAATTGATAAATCTGTATAAAGAACTAGATCACCAATTAATATTAGTGGGACCAAGTGGTGATGATAAATACTTCAATCTATGCAGAAATAGCTTATCCGATAATATTAAGATGCTGGGAAGCCGCGAAGATATAAAAGAGCTTCTCGATGTAGCAAACTATTATATTTCACATTCATTTCACGAGGGGCTCCCAATATCTGTGCTAGAAGCCGGAAGTCGCAAGTTGCCTTGTCTACTTTTTGATATTCCTGGCCATAGTCAATTTAATAAGAATAGAGAATGTGTCGTACTATTTAATAAGAATGACTTTAAAATGAAACTTACATATTTAGAAAAAAATTTTAAAATTTTAATTGAATCATTCTTTAGTTTGATCATTGATAACTACTCTATAAAAGCGATGGCGCATAAAATAAATAATCTCTACGGGGAAGTTAAAAATGTTGAGTAAATTAAAAGAGGGACATTGGCCGATATTTATCTTAACTAGCTTTTCTTCAATCGCAAATTTATTCTTGCCAATAATTCTGACTAGGCTCTTATCTCCTGAGGATATTGGAACGTATAAAATATTCTTTCTCTATCTAACGCTTATACCATTTCTCTTTTTAACTGGTGGTCCTTTGCACTCTGTTTATTATTGGATTGGGAAAAAGGAAAATCGCCAAACGTATATAAACTCTGCATATCAATTAACTATCTTTCTTTCTCTATTTATTGCGATTATAGGAGTTCCATTCTACAGTTACTTTGCTGAACTTATAGGTTTAAATGCAAATAATACATTAGTATTAATTTTTGTAGCCGTCTTATGGGTTCCATCGAGTTTTTACAAAGAGTACAAGTTAGCTCAAGGACATACTGTCTATGGAAGTATCTTTGGTACATTGATGGAGCTAATCAAAGTAGTCTTATTTATTTCTTTAGCATATCAAGGATATCAAATCGCTTTTCTATTTAAAGCTTATTTGTTCTTCCTTATATTTAAAGCTATTTTAACTTTGGTTTTAGGCCTTAAAGAACAATTAAACCCCATAACTATTGACTTACAAAAAATGAAGGAGGTTTGGAACTACTGTACACCAATCGCACTAGCGGGTCTTTTGTCCTTTTTCGTGGATAAAATGGATCAAATAGTTCTAACTAAATTCTTAGCAAAAGATGACTTTGCATTTTACACTATGGGTTGTCTTATCATTCCTCCACTTCTTTTATTAGAAATGAGTGTCAATAAAGTTTTAATCCCTAAAACATCAGAATACTGGGAAGATAATAAAGATTTATGCTTAGAGTTTTTTAGAAAAGCAGTCAGTGACTCTGCTCTATTACTTATTCCTGCAAGTGTTGGACTATATATTTTCGCTAAACCAATTGTTGAACTATTATATACAAGCAAGTTTTTAGACTCTGTTAAGTATCTAGAAGTATTTGCGTTTTCATATCTAATATTAATCATTCCTTATGACGCTGTTCCAAGAGCTACTGGAAATACGAAGTGGATTTTTAAAATGAGTGTTTTAGTTTCACCGCTTTCATTGCTTGGAATCTTATTAGCTTCAACTTATTATGGTGCTTATGAAGTACTTTTAGTTTCAATCGGATTTAAACTTCTCTATAGAGTGCTTGCACTAAGTTATACATGTAAAATAATGAATTGGAGTGTATTTGCAACTTTACCACTAAAGAAAGTAAGTATTTTTAGCTTTGTTTCTATCATTCTAGGCATTGTCTCTTTAATGACTCAAAATTACTTTCCAAATGATTTATACTGGTTTTTTGCCATGGGTATAATATTCTTTATAATGTACTTTGTTGCTCTTATTATTCCTTATAAAAAAGGTTATTTTAATGTATAAAGGTGCTCTTTTATTTTCACCAGGCCCATTTGGAGGAGCTGAAAAGCTAATACTAGACTCTATTTTAGGATTACAACTGGAAGTACTTATCATTCAAGAAGCTAGAAACCCCGAACCAAGCTCATTCTTAATTAAAGAGCTTGAAAAGAAATCAATTAAATATCGTCTTTTTACTTCGACCAAAAGATACGACCAAGAATTGATACATCAGTTAAATCAATACATTCATAAGGAAAAGCTTCAATTTGTTCATTCTCATGGATTAAAAGCAAATTTTATCAATTCATTCTTAAAGACAAGAAGAATAGCGACTCAACATGGACAAACTTCTCACAGTTTAAAGTTGAAATTAATGGAAGTTATTGAAAATTATAGATTAAAAAAGATGCATAAGTTGATTTTAGTCTCTGAAGCTATGTATAAAACAACGAAGCACCCAAATAAGGTGTTAATAGAAAACTTCATCCCTACTTCATCTGGAAAATTATTAGATTATAACAGAGAGACTCCTTTTAAAATTATCTATGCAGGACGCTTGTCTCCAGAAAAAGGAATCGAGTTTTTATTAGAAAATATAGCTATCCCTAAAAACGTAGAATTACATCTCTACGGAGAAGGGGTGCTAAGTGATTATGTAAAAAGCAAAACTTGTTCAAATATTATCTTTCATGGTTTTAGTTCTAATATTCAAGATAAACTAGTCGACAAACAATTATTAATAATACCCTCTCAGACAGAAGGTCTCCCAATGATCGCTCTCGAAGCGATTTCATTAGGTCTTCCCATTCTCGCAACTAAAGTTGGAGGGCTTCCTAAACTTTTAGAAGAAGAAATATTCTTAATGAATTATAATAACGCAAAAGAGTTAAATGATAAAATTAAGTATATTATTGATAATTACCATGATGTACAAAGTAAAACGCATAAAATATCAAGTATAGTAAATCAAAAGTACTCTAAGGAGAAATGGCTCAGCAGTGTGAAGTCGCTTTATGAAAGTGTATCAAAAAGTTTCTGAGCAATTTCTTTTTCATCATAAGTTTTTTTCAATTTTTTAATTGCATTTTGAGATAAATGATAATGTTTTTCTTGTTGGTAATTATTCATAGACTCAGCCCATTCATCTTCCTTCTCACATCTTTCATAATCTACACCTGGTTCTAAGGTAGAACCCAATGCCCCCATAGCTGTTGATATCATTGGTTTTGCATAAGAGGTGGCCTCTATAACTTTAATACGAGTGCCAGAGCCATAAAATATAGGAATAATACAACAATCTATTTTTTTATATAATTCACTGATTGAATCTACATACCCATGAAATGTTATCCCTTCTAATGAGTAATAGCTTTTTAACCAATCTCTATTACCACTACCCGCTATGTGTAGATGAACTTTTTGCAAGTTAAGTTTTGGATATACTTTATCTAAGAACCATTTAAGTCCATCTTTATTAGGTGGCCAATCGAGTCGCCCTAAGAAAAGAAACTGAACTTTGTCCCCTAAAAGATTTGATGATGGTAAATTTTCAAATGTCATTCCAATGGGAGTTACTTGCATTTTCTCTTTAGAAATCGTTTTTTCAAAAATAATTTCATCATCACTAGAAATCGGTAAAGTCATATAAGAGTTTCTTAAAACTTTTTTTTCAAATCTAAGCATTAATAAATACTGGTAAAACAGTGCCACTTTCTTTAATAGGTTCTTAGTATCTTGACTAGCTTTTTTCCAAATATCAGCTTCTACATTATGAGATCTATAAATTATCTTATTTTTTTCAAAGTTCTTTATTGGTCCTAAACAATGTAGGCCATCGGCAACGATATAATCGTATTCTTCATGAGAAAGAAGATTGCTGATAAATGATTTTATTTTTCTGCTTCTAAAACTACTAATAGTTAGAGGTACTAAGGGGTGCACTATCGCTTGAAATAAATAGTATATTGCTTTTCCAAGTGTATCTAGAGGTAAAGTCCTTTTAATATAGTATGCATTTTTTAATCTAAGTTCATTCTCAATAGCTTCTATATTCTCATTATCATCGGGATGAGACAGGGCCAAGTAATCTATTGAGAGATTATGCTTACTTAAATTAGAAAGTAGTTTATAACTTGCAACTCGAGCACCATCATTGGCCGGCAATGTCCATTTTGGTGTTAACCATAGTATTTTCATGCTATTTTTCAAGCTCGTAAATTACAGTTCCACACATTTTCTTTAAGAATGGAAAATTCTTTATTAGAAAATAATCTAATTTTTCTAGTCTTGAAGGTTTAGGGTCACTTCCTTCCCTAAAGAATTTATCAAAACGAGCAAAGAGAAAGTAGTAATGTCTCTTTGTTTTAGGAAATATTGAATTAATGATCTTATCATCTTCTTGGTTTAATTTTCTTTCATCTTCTGTAATATGCTTTTCAAATGAAACGCTCTTAGGAGCAAAAAGTTGAACAAGCTTCGTCTCTCTAATTCTATCGAGTAGTGGAACTTCAATAGGTTCACGAAAGTATGCTTTTCCACCAGGTTTAAGCACGCGATAACACTCTTGAATACTTTTCTCTATATCTACGTGGTGTAGAATATCAATTCCTACGATCATTTCAAATGTATTATCAGAATAAGGTAACTCTTCAGCAAAACTGACTTGGAAGTTACCGGTCTTTTTATTTTCTTTAAATAATTCTTGAGCTATTTCAATATTTTTATCGCTAATATCAAAACCCGCTACATTATATCCAATATGTGCTAGCTTTAAAGCATTCTCTCCAGGACCAGTACCAAAGTCTAATAAACTCGAATCTTTTGTAAATTCATTAATTGCAAACTCGTAGATTGCCCAATAAGAGTTCCATGGTCTTCTTTCAATACCATTAAGTACATTCATAACGGGTGCAAGATTTATCTGCTGCTTACTAGGATCGTGTAAAGTAGCATACTTATTATAATAATCTCTTTCTCTTTTCTGTCTTTCAGTTAGAGTCATAATACTCATATGGCCTGCTCACTATTTCTATCAGTTTCCCATGTTGCCTCAAGCTTAGTTGTCATTACTTTGAAAATAGCAACTAATGAAGCAAGGTTAACTATAAATAAGTATTGTACAATACCTATTAAGGGTATTTTTATGTTTTTTCTTTCTGCCCAGTATGCCATAGCTACAATTAAATAAAAGATTACTTGTAAAATAAATATGATAGCTGAACTTAAAGATTGTGTTTGGATCAAAGAAAGTGTGCTTGTCACAAATGCAATTATCGCAAAAACTGGCACAAACCATCTCAAAACCTTATGACTGATCAATTGGAATGAAGCTGCAAAATGCTTAAAAGGATTTAATACAGACTTAGCATATAATAAACCAGTCATGCCTCCCCTAATAACTCTAATTCGCATTTGCCACTCTTGTTTTGACTTCTCCGTTGTACTTTCAAAACAAATGGCATTTGGTTCATAAACAATTCTTTTCCCATTTTGAATCATCATTAAAGGTTCAGTAAAGTCTTCGATAATATTTGCAGGTAGATCAATATAATCAACTCTTCGAAAAGCAGTCATACAACCAAGCGACCCAGTTAAAGTACCAATATTCGTTTGAGCTTCTTTTATCATTGATTCATATGCCCAAAAAAGTTTCTGACCGATACCAATTTTAGAACCTTGAGGAATTTTATATCTCAACTGTCCAGAGACCATTGATACATTAGGATCAGAAAAGTTTTTCACGAGCTGACTTATTGAATCTTTATCATAGTCTGTTGTGGCATCAGAAAAGACTATAATTTTCTCAGATATTCTTTTAAGAGCTCTATTACGGGCCTCTGTTTTTCCAACACGTCCTTCAATCCTAATTAATTTTACTCTTGGATTATTATAACTCTCAACTAACTCATCGGTATGATCACTAGATGCATCACTAACAACATAGATATTTAAAAGATCAGCGGGATAATTTAAGGCCAGTGAGTTTTCTATTTTTTTGATGATAGACTTCTCTTCATTATAAGCAGCAATAACAAGTGCAACTTTAGGGGTATAATCACCCTTTTTTACTTCTCGTTTTATAAACTTAGAAAGCAGAACCACTAAGAAGAAATATCCAAAATAAGTATAAAGAATAATTCCAATACAGATTAGAGCAAGACTAAGCATAACTCACCTCTTTAAAAGAATTTTCTGATACACTACTCTCTACTTTCTCCTCATTGTCCAATGATGCTTGTGTAATTGCGAGGGAGCAAAGTATGTATGGAAATAATAAATAAGCATGGGATAAGAAGGTAATAGTTACGCCATAACCAACCAGACTCATGAAGTACTCTGGCTCATTTTTACGTATTGTATAAGCTTTTGACATTGAATATAACCACAATCCAAGAAATAAGAATAAGGCCATAAAACCATTTTCAGCCATTATTTGAACCCAAGATGAGTGAGCGGTCATATGAGTACCTTCTGACCCAGTATTTCCATCGATAGCATAACTTGCAAAATTATCATTAAAGCCCCAAAAGCCTACTCCGAAAACAGGGTTTCTTACCGCCATATTCGCACCAGCTTTCCAAAATATAACCCTATTGCTAGTAGATCCTTCAAGATCGGCAGAGCCTCTTTTCATAAGTGCAAAAGATCCAAATGCTGCAATAAGAGCTAGAGTAATAATCATTAGCACATGCTTTTTAGACTTTACCTGTAAGAAAAAATAACTCGCACCAGTTGCCATAAGTGCTAACATTGCTCCACGGGACTGAGATTTCCATACTAAGTAAGACATAAGAAGTCCGGCGACAATTGTAATTATCCAGCTAAAAGGCTTGAGCTTTGTTTTTAGAATAAATAATAAACAAAAGGGAATAGCTAAAATAAATATGGCAGCGATATCATTTGAATTAGAGAGAATCCCAACACTTTCCAATCGTTGGTATTCTTCAACCACACCGTGAGAGCTTTGAGCTTGTAGGTAAGATTGATAAAAACTAATAATACTTTTTTCAATGATTGCAAGAACAACAGTTAACTTGGCAATTCTAAGATCACTCCCATGTTCAAATCCATTTTGGATTAATAAGAAGACAATCACTCCTTTAGAGAAGACTTCAAAAAAATTATAAATAGAGTTTGCTTGATTAGGACTAAAGAATGCTGACAAGAACACCCAAGAGGCAAAAAGGATTAAAAGAGCACTACCTAAATTAAAACGGAAGAAAAACTCTTTTTTTATGATTTTATACCCTATTAAGACAAGTGCTGTTAAATAAAAGATATCCCTTGGCATTGATTGCATAAGTTGATGATCAAAAACTTCCCATGGCCTTGAGAGTAATAAGTATATAAATAAACTAACTGCAAACTTAGGACCCATTAATGACATCGTAATTAATAATGCCAACTCTAATCCATAAATAATTCCCTCTTGCCCAAGACTTTCAATAAAATTGTAGCTTAGTCCAAGAACTGAAGTTATAAAAATTAAACCTATAAAGACTCTGGTACTTCGAGGTAGTTTTTCTTTAATAGTATCTAAATCTAGGAATATAAAGAAAGAAAAGGCCAGTGTTAAGAGGCCTAAAAAAACTTGTTGAATTTCGATGATAAAATCATTTAATTCATTCATTGAGAGGCTCTATATGTTCTACCTTTTTAATCTCTGAGTTAGCACTTTTCTTAATAGCATTAATATCAATTTTACCAAGATAAACAGCACCTAACTTTTCAGCTTCAATCTGTAATAATTCTGACTGGCCAGGAACCATTACTTCCTTAATAAAGACATAACAAAATGAAAAAATCATAGCGAGTATAAATCCGACAGCAGCAAATAGTCTTTTCTTAGGCCAAATAGCAGCAGTTGGTAGTTGAGGTTTCTTTATCACACCAATGTATGATTCTAGAGATTTTTTCTCAATATCAAGTGCCATATTAAAATCATGATACTTTGTATAAAACTTGCTAGTAATCTGTTCATTAACTAATTTATCTGTTGGCATACTAAATGATGTAGCCACATCACTATTTGAAAATGAACTTTGTTCAAATTCTTCTAACCAAATTTCAATTGTTCTTTTACGTGCTAATAACTCCTGAATCTTAGGGTGAGAGGTATTATATTGCTTTGATAATGCTGAATAGTTAGCATTGATCTTATCAAGTTCTGCCTGTAAAACATCCGGTGACTTTGATGCTAATGCTTTCTCACTTCCCTTCTCAGAGAATTTCTGAGATGCATTTAGTGCCTTTAATCGATTAAACATCATCTGCTTCACCATCTCAATGGTCTCGATTCGGCTATTAACAAACTGTGCCTTAACACGATCAAGAGTTCTTTCAGCTACAAGTTTAGCAACGTATGGGTCTGAATCTGTAAAGGTAACTTGGTAGCTCTGGCCACCTGTTGAAAATGCAGAAAATCTATTTCTTAAAAACTGTCTATTTTTAGCGAGTGTAAGCTCATCAGTATCAAGTGAATAGATTTTAAAGTCAGTCGCTATTTGATCAATAAAATCGTCACTAATAGCTTCCTTCACCATAGAATCAATTGTGAATCTCATTTCTGGAATTTGATAAACTCCAGGAATAATATCTGAAATTAATGCATTCTTAAAATACTTAGAATAAACATTTATTTCAAACTCTGACTTATACTTCTTTTTTAAAAAAGTAGTAATTTGAATAGAAAAACCTAATGTAATTACAAATATCAGAAAGATTGATATTTTATAGCGATAAAGGACAGAGAATAGCTCGCGAATTTTCACTTTTTCAGAATTCATTAAACACCTATATCTAAGATTGCTTTTATTTTAATTTGTGCATCTAAAATTTTGTTTGTAATAACTTTCTTACTCGTCGGGTTGCTTGACTTCTTTGTTCTCAAAAGAATAGCACCATCATAATCTAGAGAAGGAAGAGTGGTCTCCTCACGATTTAGTTTTATATGTGGAATGATAAATACTTGGTCATAATGTTTTCTACATTCCTCAATATAAATTTTTAATTTTGATATATTAGTTTCTGCATTATCCTTAATAACTTCTAACTCATTTATATTTTGATAACTTGAGTCCGAATTCTTATAAAGATCACCAAAGTCCAAGACAAGAAAGCGTCTCTGGTAAATAGCTTGTAATTGCTTAGCAAGATAAAGAACAGTTTCTGTTAGCGGCTCTTTTGCATAATCACTTGCAATGAGTACAACTTGTAACTCTTCAGTTCTAAGTAAAAAGTCTAAATTTCTCACAACAGACTGTTGTTCAAAATCATTTGAGATACTTGAATTCATAAACAAACCTTTGTATCAACATATCACCGCAATGCGTTACATATAAGTATTTACGAGTATTTATGTAATATTTACAAAAAAAAACCGCCCATAACGGGCGGCCTTAAGTATCTGAAATTTGATAATTTTATTTATTTAGCAGAAAAAGTAGCAGTATTTACGATTCCATTAGTTGTAGAGAACGACTTTCCGGTCCAAACCAGCTCACCATCTACACTTCTAAGGGCCATAACAAGCTTAACCATATTCTTATGAGTTACAGTTAGTACTCCATTTTTTGGAAAGAACTTTCCAACAAAATCAAGAACGATATACCCATTATCTGCTACAAAGTGTGCAGAATAAACACCTGGAGCAAAGCTTCTTACCGACATTGTTCCTTTAATTCCTAAAATCTCACCAGTCATCTCACCGATTACTGTATTTTCCGTTAATTCAAATGGAACATCTCCACCAAAAACTGTTCTTGTTGAGAAGTTCTGAGACCCTTTGAACTCAATTTTCTTTGCCATTGTCGTTTGTACACTACCAGTAATTGTACCAGTCATGCGATCAACGTTTAATTCAATTGCTGAACTTAAGCTTCCATTAGAGATTAACTGAGCTGTAATTTTTGTCCCCACAAGCTTTGCGTGAGTATATTCAAAAGCCACTTTATTATACTTAGAGTTAATTAATTTAACGACTAAGTTCTTTTCAGAAGTTGAATCAAGAATGATTACTTTATCAAAAGCAACTGCCATCTCTTCTCCAGCAGTCATTTTTACAGAATAAACACCTTCGTGTGCAGGATCAAGATCAGTTAATTTAACTGTAATATCAGATGCTAACGCTTTAGCAGCTCTAGGAACCCAATCCTCGTCTCCAGCAGCAGTTGAGATATCAGCAGCACTCATTGCAAATGCTACTAGTGCAGATAAAGACTTAACATCTTCAATCTCAGTTACTTTAACTTGCCAGTAAGCAATTACTTCATATCTCTTTGTTTGATTATCTAGTTGAGAGAATAATTTTGTTAAGTTTTCTGCATCCACCTCAGAGTATTTAGCAAGGTTAAATACAGAATTATTTAATAATGTACTAGCTTCTCTAATAACCCAATCAGCATCACCAGCTTCAGTAGTAATTGTTCTAATCTCTTTTGCCGTAGAAACTAAGTTTTCAAGGATATCAATATCTGTATTTTCAGCATATGTATAAACTAACTTATTAGTATAATTATAACGTTGATTTTCATTTAACTCTGTTAATGCAGACACAGTAGCATCTAGATCACATACAGGAACACCACATACATCAACACCGTCATCAAGAGGACCTGTACCAGCAAATGCAACAGACATAAAAGCGACCTGTGCAATAAAGATTTTTCTTAAACTAAACATTGTATTCTCCTACCTAATTATTTTATTATTTCTTAATTTTAATTTTCTTAGTTACAATCTCACCATTTCTAAAAATAACTTGAGCTTTTAGAACGATTGGAAAGCTTAAATTTCTATTACTTACTCTTACACTAAAGTTTGATCTCGAACGAAAACTTTTTATGTCATTTACATTCTGGTTTTCAAACATATAAGTTACACTTTCAATCTCATCACTTAAACCATCAGGATCAACGAGACTAATATAAGTCATTGTTTCTGACTGCTCTGCAAGAACTGAGAAACGTGCATCAGCATAAAGCAATTCATCTACATTCCCTTGAACAACTCTTTCAAGGTCATCCAGTCTCACATAAGCGTTATAATGAGCCCTTAACATATCTCTGAAGTCCCTCAAGTAATAAAGTTCTGATTCAATTAATTCACTTACAGCTAACTCACCCTTATTAAAGACTTCTAACTGACCTTTCATAAACTTCTCAGTTGT
>CAJXHA010000068.1 GCA_913053615.1 uncultured Bacteriovoracaceae bacterium
TATAAAAATAGATAAAGTTTCAGCAAATGAATATAGGCCAGGACTTTATCATGATGAACTTATTCCATTAAACACATCGAATTGTAAAAACTTTGAGTACGCACTATTAGAATTAACTGAGTCTTTTAAAAATCAATATTTAAAATTCGTAATCACTAAAACTGAAAAACAATTTAAAAACCTAATGCCTATTTTCATTCCACTTGAGCCTTATGCATTTAATATTGGGATAAACAAAGGGAAATATATAAATGGAGAGGAATCTTTAAGCATAGGCCCTATGGATTTATTATCTAAACACAATATTCAACCAATAAAAAATTGGTTAGAGCCTTATAATCATGAACGTGAATATAATTTTTATAACTATGTTTTAAAACAACAATCCTCAACCTACTTAAACATACCTATGTTAGGTGAAGTTAATAAAATTCAAACTAAAGACTATACCCCTTGGTTTTATGTTTTTGATGAACCAACAGATAATTATATCCCAACATTAAAAAAAGATTTAATTAGACTTAAAAGACAATATCCTCATGTTCAAAGAATGGTTACAACTCATTTTAGAGAAAATCTACCCATTGATATTTACTGTGAGGTTGCTCAACATATTACAGACGATGAAGTTCGCATCTTACAAGAAAATAAGAAAGAATTATGGATGTATATAAGTTGTATGAGTCATGGTTGTGGACCTTCAAGATACTTTCAAAATAATCCACATACACATATAGCATCACCATATGAGTACTTATCAGGTGAACCAGATTTAAGTATAGAAGCTTCAGCGTTTGATATATATGTTATGTATGCTTTAGGCCTTAAATACCCTATAAAAGCATTATTATATTATAATTCAATAGAACAATGGAATCTTGGAAAATATGGAATAAACCCAAGCACGGATATTTATAATTTTGGTGGAAATGGTGATGGAACTTTAATTTATCCCAACTATTAAAGCAAATCAGCAAATCCAAGCCTGAGGCTAAAACTTATAAGAGAGGCCAGTTATTTTTTCTTTCTCCTAAAGAGTCATCCTGAGCGTGAAAAGGTGATTGAAAATATCAGATCCACTACAGATTGGAATATGAATTATTCTGAACTATCTCTTATAATGGACTTATAAATACCAAAGAGTTTTTTACCGACCTCCCTATAACCAATAGGCCTATAGTGAGAATCATTTTTCCAAAAGTAATTATTAATATTACTATTATCTAACTTTATTATTGAAAAATTAATTTTATGCTCATTTAAAATTTCTGAAAATATTTTAAAATCAGAAGACTCAGTAAAATGTGATTGATCAGGCAGAAAAACCATATGAAACTTCCTGTCAGTATTTCCAAGCAAATATAATTTTTTTAATTCATCAAGAACTTTGACAAAGAGTTGCATACAATTCTTCTTATTAGCGTCGAAACTATAGGTTTTTACAAACTCACTAGAACTTCCTGTTTCTAACAGTCCATTAAACAAAAGTTCATTATCTTTAAGAGTATAACCTAACATTTTACCCCTTTGATCTCGAATAATATTTTCATCAGGGCACACTCGATAAAAGTGGTTGTAGATAAAATTATAAATCATAACACCATCTGTATTCTTAACTATAGTTTCTAATGGATAAATATCAGTTAAATAATTTAAGATATTTGTTGGAGACCAAAAGCCTTCACCAATTGCAAAATTATATATCCCCTGCCTTCCAGCATTTTCTTGAAACTTTTTAAATTGATAAATAAAAGTATTTTCACGAGGAGAAGTAGCACCTTTAGTATAACTTCCACCCACAAGTAAGACATGCTCATTAAATTTTTTGGATTGATCTAGAACTTTTCTCATTTGAAACTCATCTACCTGATATGACAAGTCCCAGTTTTTACTAAATCCATCAAAGCCATATTCACTAACAGTACAGCCACTATTAAAAAGCCAAGTATGTTTGGACTTAGGGTTTATTGGCTTTTTAAAGCAATTATCATCCACTTTAACAGCTACATAAAGACCGAGATGATCACCAGAACCAATATTTTCAAAAACAATATTTCCACCATCTTGGTGCACATAATTTTGGGCAAACTTAGTACTCAAGGTATAAAAGCCAGATAATAAGGGTTGTCTAAAAATAAAAACAATGACGGCAAGACTTGCAGAAAGAAAAATTGCAAGAAGCCAATCTTTTTGATTCTTAGTCATATTGTGCCTGAGTAGTTAATAAATAAAATGGTGGACCCTAGCAGGATCGAACTGCTGACCCCTTCGCTGCCAGCGAAGTGCTCTCCCAGCTGAGCTAAGGGCCCATACTTTTTAATATTCTAATTAAAGATAAAACTAATGACAATAAAAAAGGGAGGTCCCTAAACCTCCCCATTTACTAGTCACAAAAAGCTCTTCTCTTTACAGAGGTTCTTGCGCTTATACTTATTCTTCTCTTTTCTTTCTTTTTTCTTCTTCTTGAGCTGCCTTAAGTGCTTTACGAGTACCAAATGCAAGATACATTGTTCTCTCAACTGGTGTTGCACCCATATTATCTTTAATTAATGTTGATGCACCATTTAAAATAAGCTCACCAATTGCTGCTTTCTTATTATTAAAAGCTGCAAGGTGAAGAGCGGTTTCACCATTAATATTTTGAGCATTCATATTTGCACCCATAGAAGCTAGTGTATTGATAACATTGATATTTCCATTAGCCGCTGCAGTATGTAGTGCAGTATCAAGATCATCATTAGTTATTTCAATATTTAAACCAAGGTCAACTAATTCTTTAACCTTTGCACTGTCACCACTCTTAGCAACAGTAAAAAGCTCTGCTCTATATTTTAATGATTTAATATCAGTAATACGACTTACAGATTCTCCATAGCGAGCAAAATCAGTTATTTCATCTTGGCTCTTATGTACTCTTACGCATCCTTCTGGACTTCTTTCGTAATCTTTTGCTCCCCTAACTAAAATCCCCTCAACTGCGCCTGTCTTCTCATCAAATACAGCACTTCCAGAGTTTCCTCCAAAAGTATCTAAATTAGTTTGGAAAAAGTTTTCACTATCATTTTTTAAAACCTTCGCTCCTGCAGCTACTTTTTGCGGTAAACCACTTGGGTGACCAATAACTACAATTTCTGTATTCATAGCAATTTTTGCTTTCGTTCTAAACTTTAAAGGAGTCTTGCCCTTAACCACACGGTCAAGTTTTACAAGTGAATAATCAATCTTAGTTCCATCTCTCTTTGAAACTAATTGAGCCTCAATCACTTTTGAACACTTATATACAGAGTCATTTTTTACCATCACATCTGCACTACCAGTTGATTCTTTTATCTTATAATCAAAAACCCATGATGTTTCATTACAATCAGCTTGAGTTTGGATACAGTGACCAGCTGTTACGAGCAGATCTGGACCAACTAAAAATCCTGAACAAACAACAGCATTATTTTGCTCACCAAATCTTTCGTCTTCACAAAGTCCCATGTCTTCTTTTAAAGTCTGAGGAGGTAAAACTGTGTATCCACCAACATTAATACCTTTAACATTTCTAAACATACCAGCAGTAGAAGCAGCTAGTGATTGCATTTTCTTTGAAGCTTCAAAGGTTTCAATCCTATTGTCATCACCGTAAACGATATTTGAATTAGTTGTGCTTGCAAAAGCTGTTGTTGAGAGAATGCTTGATAAGGCAATTGTGCCCAGTAATGTTGATTTCATAAATGTACCCCTTAAATCCTATGCCCAAAACTTAGCCTAAATCTGATTTTTTGCCACGAGGAGATCAAGTAACTTGTAAAATTTAGCCAATTTGGCCATTTTCTTACATCTTCTGACTGAAAACTGACACAAACAATATTTGACTAGATAGCGGGCCAAAGATAGAATCCATGAGCATAAAGTCTTGAAAAAAGGTAAAAAAATGGCAATATACGTAAATAGAGTCCTAAATATGAAATACATTAAAGCGATCGGCTTTGATATGGACCACACACTTGTAAGGTATCATTCGGATAAATTTGAAGAGCTTACATTTAATGAATCCCTTAAAAAACTTGCATATGAAGAAGAGTTTGATTATCCGGAAGACATTATCAATTTCAAATTTAACTTTAATGATGCCATACGTGGACTTGTAATCGATAAAGAAAATGGAAATATATTAAAAGTATCTCTTTATAATAAAATTAAAAATGCTTATCACGGAACAAAGTCTCTTTCTTATAAAGAACAACAAAAAATGTATCGTGGGAGTAACGTGGATCTTGCTGAAGATAGATTTATGAGTATTGATACAACTTTTGCCATTAGCTTTAGTGTGATTTTTGCTCAAATGGTAGATTATAAAGATAAGCATCCTGAAATTATTCAACAGTCTTATAACGATATTGCTGCTGACATTCAAAGAGCAGTAGATATTGCTCACAGAGATGGATCCCTTAAAGGTGCAGTGGTTGCGGATTTTGAAAAATACATTATAAAAGATGAAAAGATTGTACAATCATTAGAGCGCTTTGCTCACTATGGTAAAAAGCTTTGGTTAATTACCAATTCAGACTATAAGTACACTAAGGCCTTATTAGATTATACAATTAACCCATATTTAAAAAATCATAAGTCGTGGATGGACCTTTTTGAAATAACAATTACTCTTGCCAGTAAACCAAGATTTTTTACTGATAAAATGCCTATCCTAAAAGTAAACCCAGAAAATGGACTTTTAGAAAATCATGATGAAAAAACAGTTCCAGGTATATACCAAGGTGGAAGTGCCATTAAAGTTCAAGAACACATGGGACTTAAGGGTGATGAAATTCTTTATATTGGTGACCATATTTATGGCGATATCTTAAAATTAAAAAAATCAATTGGCTGGAGAACTGCAGCTGTTATTGAAGAGCTTGATAAAGAAGTTGATGCTTATAAAGAAACTAAGGAAGTCTCAAAAATCATCGATGATTTAATGGATCAAAAAGTCGCCCTAGAAAAAGAACTTGATGACTTATACGCTAAAGAGCATGAGTTTGGCGAAAGTGTTTCTAAAGAAGAAGTAAATCAAAAGTTTAATGAAATGGAAAAACTTGATAAGGCCATTGGAAAACAAATTAAGATTTACGAATCTCATTATAATCCTAAATGGGGTGAAGTTATGCGAGCGGGTGCAGAACCTAGTGTCTTTGCATTTCAAGTGGAAAGATACGCTTGTATCTATATGGCAAAAATAAGTGATTTTTATGACTATAGCCCTAGAACATACTATAGGCCAAAAAAGAAGAAAATATCTCACGAAATGAATTAATCTTCGAGATACTTTTTTACTAAGTATTGGGCATATAATTTCTGTGCAAATTGAGTAAGATGTACATCATCCCACCAATAGATTGCATCATCATAGCTTACAAATCTTTTGTCATTATCTTTTAGATAATCGAAGTAACGTATTTGATTTGTACTACTGATTAGAGAAGTTACTCTTTGAGATCTCAAATAGCTATCATCTCGAGAAAAATGTGGCTCGTTTAGATAAATTATTAATGCATTAAAATTTTTCTTAATATATGTAATTAAATTACCTATATCTCTAATATAATTTTCTGAATAATTATCATTAAAACCTAAGTTAATAAAAACCACATCAAGCTCTCCAAAAAATCCATCATGGGACTTAAGGGCCTTTAACCTCCCCTTCGCGTTAGAGCCCGATTCAGATAAATTATAAACAATTAGAGCTCTTTTTGTTTTTGTGAAAAGTTCATTTGCAAAAAGAAAGGGAAGGCCTAACTTATAATTAAATGCTCCAGCCCCTACAGTTTGTGAACTTCCAAGAAAGAGTATTTTTTTGGTCTCTTTATTACTAATATCCCCACAATATGCCTTATGGTACTCATATAGTGGCAAAGGATAATCCATAGAAGTTATTCTACAATTTTGTAATTGTGCTAAATTAAACTTAAATAAAACGGCTTGTTTGTTATAGACATTATTTCCATCTAGATTAATAAGTTCAAAAAAGAATTTTCGTCTAAGCTTCTCAACATTCTTTTTAGGACCTTCTGCAATATGTACATACTTTGACCATATAAAGTAATCATAACTATAAAGCACTGACATGCTTATACAAAAGACGAATGCATACATTAAAAAGTATAATTGATTAAATTTATATTTATATGCTAATAATTCGTATAAAAGAAATATTATTAATAAAGTTATGAATATTATTATAAAGACTCTTTCTAAGTCTTTTGTATTTTCAAAGTTTTCAAAGAAAGACAAGTTTTCAAAATCTACAAATATATTATCAATATAAATATCTGAATGATTCGATTTAAAAGCAATTCTTTTAGCTATTTTTCCTTCGAATAAATCAAGTTCATACTTTTTTCCATCAAGCAGAATAAAGTACTTAGCATTCTCAGAAACTATTTTTATATTATAAATAATATCTTTTTCTAAAGTAAGCTCTAGATCTTTTGTAGCTAAAAACTCTCCATCATAATTTAAAAGAATTTGTTTACTAACTCTATTTTTATCTGCACTAAGTCTCAAAACCATAGATTTGTGATCAAACTCTAAATAAAATAAAAAATAATCTTTTTCTTTTAATTCAAATTCAAACTCAACCTTATTCCATCTTTCATTAATTAAAGAAATTATGCCATCATGAGAATAGTATTCATTTAAATTTAATCGATTATCTCTTAAAGGTTTTCGATCATGGTAAAAGTTATTTGTACCATTTAAAAAGTTTTGAGCTTGATATTTAAAGGTAGTCCAGTCACCTAAAGATTTTATAGACAGTTTGGAATAGCAATAGAAGCGACTTAGTAAAAAGCTTAATAAAAAGACTGAAACAAAATTAATCGAGAATTTTTTCCAATTCATAATTACTTATAAGCTCATTTAACTCTGCTAACTCCTTTAATCTATTATACTTGGAATAGCCGTTTCTCAAAATATTTACTCTACTTATAATATTTTCTTCTAAATAATCACGTTTTTGCTGTTCCATATCTTTATCTAGAAATTGAACTAGAGATTTTAAGCGCCAAAAATCCATGGCCTTAAATTTTGCCGATAGTTGATCATCATGCCCACCATACTTTGATATCAAGGGTGTCTCAATATAATCAACGGAATATTTATAGGTAATTTTGAGCCATAGATCATAATCTTCACAAACTGGATAGGCCTCATTAAACCCATTGAATTCATCAAGTACTTCTTTTGCGATGACGACACTACTTGGAGAAATACAGCACAAATCAATAGAGCGTAAAAACTGATCTCCACCTGCTTTGGCGTGTATCTTCTTAGGATTCACCCGCTTACCATTACGAATCCATAATTCATCAGAGTGAAGAAGCTTAGTATCTGGCTTTTGCAATAAATATTCATATTGTTTTTGTAACTTATCTTTATGCCAGCGATCATCACTATCAAGAAATGCAATATATTTTGCTTTAGCTACTTTTAAGCCTTGGTTTCTAGCGTGACTTACCCCATGATTTGCTTGGTCTATAATTATTAATTTTTCTGAATTTAATTTATTAGAAATTTTTTTAAGTAATGTAGATGTCTCATCAGTAGAGCCATCATTTATGATAATAAGCTCAAAGTCTTGCATACTTTGTTCTAAGACACTAGTAATTGCATGAATTAAAAACTGTGCACGATTAAAAGTTGGAATGATTACACTAAAAAAGGGTGAACTCACTTATCACCTCTTCTTTATAGTCTAATACATCTAAATTTATTAATTCTTTAAGCTCCTCTATATGCTCAAGAGACTTCATCCCTAAAATAGGAAGGTTACCTTGATCTAATGAGCACTGGAGTGCTATTGCCTTTAAAACTCTATTATCTATATTAAATTTCTCTTTAACTTTATTTACAAAGTCTACTCTTTCTTTCCAATTAGATTTTTTCCACCAAAAAGCATGTGAACGAGCATCTGCACTGTCAAATTTCCGATCCTTTTTTACACTTCCTGCAAGTATTCCTTTATCAAATGTTCCCCATCCCATTGAAACGCAATCATTAGGAAAAAAATTATTTTGATGAAATAAATTGTATTCATTTTGAATATAGCTTATTGGAGCGACCTCTTTTGCTTTAAAGAAATCTTCTTTAAAAGTATTAGACAGTCCAATATGATGGACTTTACCTTGAGAGCGAAATTTCTCTAACACTTCAATAGCATAGCGAATGTCAGTTTCTTTTGATGGCCAATGAATAAAATAAATATCGATATAATCACAATTAAAATTCTTAAGACTCTTTTCAAACATTTTCTTTATCGTCTTAGGGCGATTATCCATATTAACACGACCATTATCATGCCAATCGACTCCACCCTTAGAGATTAATTTTATTTTTTCTCTTTTATCTCCAATAACTTTTCCCATGGTCTTTTCTGCGTGATCAAAACCATAAATAGGGGCAAAATCATAATGTGTGATACCATTTTCAAAGGCAGCCTCAAAAATAGCAGTGGCAGAGCAATTTACTAGCTCACCTAAACTATAACCAGAATGTTCTTGGTTTTCAGTGCTTGCAAAAGAAGCACCACCAAATACGATATCACTAAGCATAACTTTATCTATCTTAAAGATGTGAATTTGTCTTTACACATATAAATGCTTTTAATATGAAGAGCTATGGCCTTATATATTTTTGCTCATCGCGGCGAAGCACAAACATTTATTAAGAACCTAAGAGCAACCGCTCTAGACAAGGACCTCTATCAATCTAATAATGGGCTTATTTATATATGTTCAGAAGGAATATACGATGTTATGTGTCGACTTGGATCGATACTTGATAAGTACCAAGTTTCTAAAGTTATTAATTATGGAATAGCAGGTGCTCTTAATAATAAATTAAAGATTAATCAAGTTTACTCTATTAGATCAATTTACTTAGAAAATAATAATGAAATTGAATTTAAATCTATCACACTTAATGGTGATACAGATTGTATAACTGCAAATAAAAGAGTTCTAGACGAATCACATAAGAATAAACTTCTACCTATTGCAGATATTGTTGATCGCGAAATTTGGGGAATTGCAAAAGTATGTCAGGCCTATAATATTGAATTGCAATCTTATAAATTAATAAGTGATTTTGCTGGTGCCTCGACTGATTGTTTTGATCTGAAAAATACGGCACAAATATTTTCTGATCTTATGTGGAACCATTTTCAAGCAAGAGAAAATCTTGCTACCAATGAGAATAATTCGAGAATGATTCAATCTTATGAGATTCCTTGGGATGGTACTCAGTATCAAAAAAACATTCTAGATAAATTAATGAAGAAAATTGATAAGAACCAGCTTGAAACCTTTATCCAAAATATCAGTGAGCAAAACTTAGCTGAAAAAGAAAAGATCAACCTTCTCATTGAAAAAATAAATAATAAACTTTATCCCGTTCAAGCTAAAATCAAAGAAAAATTAAAAAGAGAAACAAAAGTACTTAGTGATAATGGCTTTCAAGTTATCTATGATCAAAAGCTAGAGAAAAAGAAAATAAAATTAAACCTTGAAGTAAATAGTCAAAAAAATATAAGCGATGCAATCAGAGCTCTAGAAAAATTTAATTACCAAAGCTTTAATGAAATATTCGAAGGAAACTTTGATGTTTAATAAAGTACTGATAGAAAAAGATATACTAAATACTAAAAAGACTCAGTCCATATTAAATAAAGTTAAGTACCAAGATCTTATAGAAATTGATCGTTATGATGAGTATTTTGGAAAATACAAAAAGCCATATTTACAAAAAAGAGAAAATCTAAATCTTTATATTGCAAAAAAGAAGGGAAATTTAATCAAAGAAACTCCCGATGCCTATGGATTAAGTGGTGATAAACACTATTATTATATCCATCAATACAATTGCATTTATGAGTGTGAGTATTGTTATTTACAAGGCTATTTTCATTCCCCGGACATTGTACTCTTTATTAATCACGATGAAATAATTAATGAAATGCAAAAGATTATGGATCAAAACCAAGAGCGTGTTTGGTTCCACGCCGGAGAATTTTCTGATTCACTAGCATTATCTCATATTACTGATGAATTTGCTGATTACTATGCATTTTTAGACAAAAATCCAAATGCACTGATTGAATTAAGGACAAAGTCTGTAAACACAAAAGCACTAAAAGGTGCACGTGAAAATCTTTATATCACCTACTCCCTTAGCCCCCAACAGAAGATTAAAGAAATAGATCTTAAGACACCAAGTTTAAAGCACCGCCTTAGTGCTATTAATAAACTTTACCAAGAAGGATATAAAATCGGCATTCATCTTGATCCAATTATTTATAATGATGACTTTAAAGAAAATTATCAAGAATTTCTAGATGAGCTTAATACCGCAATTCCAATTAAAGAAATCCAATATATTTCAATTGGTGTCGTTCGCTACACTCCAAATGTATGGAATGAAGTAAAGAAGAATTATCCTAACTCAATTATGCATAAAGAAGAATTAGTAAAAACTGAAGGTAATCTTATTCGTTATAATAAGCCCATGCGTATGTGGATTTTAAATACAGTTGAAGAGATGTTATATTCTTATGAAATAGCAAAAGAAAAAGTTTATAAGTGCATGGAAATCTAGGCCTCGAGTAAGAAAAATCCTCTTGCCTTCTCCTCTATCCAATCTCGGTAATAATCTAAGCGAACTGCGTATGTTTTACTATCACCTTCACGAGTTGAATGAATTGCAACTAATTGATAAATTCCCTTTCTTTGAATAAATAAAGGCCCACCAGAGTCACCAATTACAGAACAATGATCCTCTAAGACAAGATAACTCTCAAAACGCTCACGCAATTTTACAAGAGTCCAATTTCTAAGGTTTTGATTATTTCTAGCACCAAAGCCTATACGCTCGAGGGCCGTAGGAACTAAACTACTAATACTATAAGTACGAATATGTCTTGGAAGTGGATGAGCTAATTTAATAATGGCCAAGTCATGTTTAAAATTTGATTTTTCACCATCATAACCAGGGTGGATATATGTCTTAATCACCTTTAAACGCATACCTGCTTTTTGATCATAACCACTTTCTAAGTGAACAAAAGCAAAGTCTATATTTTCAGCTGAGTGAGCTGCAGTTATAAGAGTGGTGGAATTAATAGCAACACAAGTTGAAGTGAAAACCTTATCCCCTCGAAAGGCCTCAAAGATAAGTGCTCCACTGAATTGATCCCAATTAGGGCGTAATGTATGATTTAGGTTTTGAACTTCCATAGTCAATCCTCCACTTAATTATATAGCAAAATGCTTGCCTATAAGTAAAAAATCATAAATAGTAGAAATCATGTTAAATTTAAGTCAAATTAGTCCCAAAGAGGCCTTTGTCATTCGAAAAATGGTTCTTCCTGACACCATTAAAGACTTAATTGATCTCGAAGATTGGAAAAAACTAGATGATTTCTTTCTAGGTGCATGTGCTAGTAATGGTTTCATTTTTCAATTTATGCAAGAATTTGTACCGGAGTTAAAGAGCTTAGAATTTATTATAAGTATAAGAGATGCAAAAAATGATTATGAAGAAGATGGTATTTGGCATGATGATGGTTCAAGAGTATTTGCATTTAGCTTAGGTTTAAATTTAAATCCAGAAAGTATTGAAGGAGGCAATTTACTTATCAGAGCTAAAGGATCTATGCATGAAACAAGTATTAAACCACCACACTTTGGAAATTGTATTTTATTTAAAACTGGAATACATGGATATGAACATAAAGTAAAAGCTGTGACCAAAGGGAGAAGAATTGTCATCGCTGGCTGGTGTACAGTATAAATAGTTATTTATCTTTTAATTTTATTCTTAATAAAGTCATTTACCACAAGAACATGATCCTTAGATTTTCTAAACATTCTTAAAACATCAAGTTTTTTTGGATCGGCCTCATAATGTTTAACAAAGTAAGCAATAGATTTTATCATAGAACTATTATCAAGAGACCTTTGTCCGTATTGCGAATCTAATTTATGAGTATGAAAATTCCAAATTTTTTGAGCAAAGTCTTTATTTAATTTTACCTTACGATCAAAAGCAAAATCATGTAATGTATTAAGACCACCAAAATTAATTTCTATTCTTAATTCATTTTGAATTAATTTTCTTAGATTATTTATCTGAGCAGGCTTTGTATGATTATAGGCAAGATTAAAAAAGCCATAATTATCACTTTCTAAAAATTGGCCAATCCATGAACTTATATCATCAATACATACCAGTGGCAGTTCTACTTCAGGATCAAGATCTATATTGATTACCTTTTTTCCCATACTCTTAACTTGCATAAAACCAAGAAGGAACATAAAAAAACCAAATGCCTTACAACTAGACCAACCCGTTTCGCTATGACCGATAACAATTCCAGGTCTAAAGATTCTGATTGGAAATTCTAAATTATTGGCCAAAAGACTTAATTGGTTTTCAGCAAACCACTTACTGGTCTGATAGGTATTTTGTGGATGATTAAATAAATGAATTTCCTCTGGAACATCTTGATAATCATTAGATGTGAACAAAGTGGAAATATAATTAAAAGACTTAAGCCCAAGATCTCTTGCTAATAAAAGAAGTTTAGTAGAAAAAGATACATTAAATTCAGCTGCATCCCCCATACTTTTCCAAGCATAGCTCATATGAGCAGCACTATGTAGAAATTGAGTCTCACTATCTACATGATCTTTTAGCTCAGATAATAAATTATCTGAATAGAGATCAAAAACTTTTATCTTAGAGGCATCAAAAGAGTACCCATAGCCCATACATGCTTCATAAATTGCTTTTAAGGTCTTATCACCTTTTTTATCATTTCTAGAAAGTGCTATTACCTCATGACCTTGATTAATTAAATCACATGCAATTGCACTCCCTAAAAAGCCTGTTGTTCCTGTGATGATAAATTTACTCATAGTATTTTCCCGGGATTCATTATACTTTTCTTATCTACTGATTTCTTTAAAAATTTAATAGCATTAATACCTAATTCACCAACTTCGTCCTTTAACCACTTCTTATGCTCATAACCTACAGCATGGTGATGAGAAACAGTTGCTCCATGTTTTACAAATAACTCTTCAGTTTTAGATTTTATCAAATCATATGCTTTAAGATGATCATTTTTCGCCTCGGTACCCCAAGTAAAATAAAGCGAAGCACCTGTGTGATATGTATGAGAGATATGACATGAAATTAAAATTTTGCGCTTTAGTTGACTCTCAAGTCCTTTAACACCTTCTAGGACTTTATTATAAAGATAGAATAAGTTTTCCCAACTAGTCGCTGTCTCACTTACATCAGCAATACAATTTCTATCCATTATAAAATCTCTTACATAGGGAAAATCAAACTTCGTTTCATCAAAAGTTAAACTAACACTTTCTCCTAAAGGAAATGCTCCAAAGCTTTTATAAATTCGTTCAGCTTTAGCATACTCAGCTTCAATGCTTTTCTTTTGCCCTTCAAATCCAATTAAGAGCATACATATATTATCTAGATCGAAACGTTTTACATTACCGAGATAATTTTTAATCAAATTTGATATTACTTTTTTATGAGGTTTAGATTTTTCTTTAAAGGCCAAAGACATTTTTGTTTTTTCTGCATCATTCAGTCTTAATAAACTAGGCTCTACTCCCTCTCTTCTGGCCTTTAACATGGCCTTAATGCCACTTTCAAAATCAGGAAAGAAAAAGCCAACTATTTTTCTTTTCACAGCTCTTACATGGACCTTAACAGTTATTTCTGAAATGACT
>CAJXHA010000069.1 GCA_913053615.1 uncultured Bacteriovoracaceae bacterium
TTTATAAGTTTATCTTATCTAAATCTTTTGGTAAATGATGCAGTTATGAACAATCAATTACCTGAGTTACTTGCTCCAGCGGGGAGCCTTGAGAAATTAAAAGTTGCCATTAATTATGGTGCAGATGCTGTGTATCTAGGTGGGTTAAAGTTTGGTCTGAGAACGGCCGCGGAAAACTTCACTGAGGATCAATTAAGAGAAGGCGTGGCCTATGCTCACGAACGTGGGGCAAAAGTCTATGTGGTTTTAAATGGATTTCTGCACGATGAAGATATTGCTGAACTTAAAGATTATCTACTCTTTTTAGACGAAATAAAAATTGATGCAACAATTGTGAGTGATATTGGTGTTATCAATCAAGTCAGAACGCATACTAATATTCCTGTACATCTTTCAACTCAGGCCAGTTGCCTTAATGTGGAGAGTGCTCGCTTTTGGAAAAAACAAGGTTGTGAAAGAGTGGTTCTTGGCAGAGAAGTAAGTATTCAAGAAGCTCAGAAGATAAAAAAAGAAGCTGATATAGAAGTTGAAATGTTTATTCACGGTTCAATGTGCATGGCCTATTCTGGAAACTGTGTGATTTCAAACTTTACTCAAGGCCGTGATTCTAATCGCGGAGGATGTGCTCATAGTTGTCGCTTTGAATATTCAATAGCAAAGCCAGATGAAACGGAAAAGAAAAGGGCCTTCTTTATGAGCTCTAAAGATCTAAATGGCCTTAGATACTTAGAAGAATTTATTAAGGCCGGGATTGATTCTATAAAAGTTGAAGGGCGTATGAAGAGTAATCTGTATGCGGCTACAATTAGTAAGGTATACTCTCAAGCTCTTAAGTACTACCAAGAGCATGGTCATTTTCTATCAGAAAAAATATATGAATGGGATGAAGAGCTTAAAAAAGTTAATCATCGCACCTATGAACAGGCCAATCTAATGCAGCCTGCTGGTAGTGAAACGATCTTTAATGAAAGAGAAACAGATTCAAGTGTGCAGTATAAAGTTGCTGGTAATGTTATTGAGAGTATGGGGGATCATGTTTTTATACGTGTTCAAAATGCTTTTAATATTGGAGACCAATTAGAGTTTCTCACTTTTAAAGGGGCGAGCATTGAGTATACTGTGAATGAAGTGATGGACATTCAAAATAATACTCTTGAAAGAACCAAGCCTAGTACAATCGTTAAATTACCCCTTACAGATCATGTGGATAAAGAAGCCATTGTGAGGCTAAGATGTTAGCTCAAAAACGTTTAAGCACCTATGCTATTAATGCCCACCAAGTCCAAAGTGCAAAAGAGTGGGGACTTAGTGAAGTCATTTTAGATGTTAAAGGACTGAGCCGCTTTGCTAAAAATGATATTGCTTCTTTTCAAAGCTTGGCGAGCCTTGCGAAATCACTCGATTTAAAAGTCATGCTTGAGTGGGATATTCTTATGACTGAGAATAATATGCAAAAGGCGATCGAGCTTTTTAATTCATTAGACCTCAGTGCGGTTGATGCCATTCGCGTGCAAGATATAGGTGCCATAGAGTATATCTTTCAAAATACTGATAAACCGATGCAATTGATTGCTGAAGGTAAGAATCATAATTTGTTATCATTAAAAACATATGAGAAATATTTAGGAAATAGGCTAGAGCGTATCATCCTCAGCCTCGAGCTGACTAAGGATAAGCTAAAATACTATCAAGAAGAATTAGCTTCTGAAGTAGAGTTTCTAGTGCTTGGGCGAATCCTTTTATTTTACACTCCGAGAAATCTCCTTAGTGCTCTTGATATGAAAGAATATGAAGATGAAATTCTAGCACTAGGTGAAAGTGAAGAATCTCCCCATAAAGGTTTTCCATTAATAGAGAATGAACATGGAACTTTTATGTTTCATATTAAGCATCAATACTTAATTGATAATCTCGATGAAATTGATTTTATTAACTATCTTAGAGTCGACTTTCGTTTTGACAGTGAATTTAGCCTTTTAAAAGATTTGATCTCACATATTCAAGAGGGAACAAAGACCCAGTTTAAAGAACTTTATCCCTTTGATACCATTCGTGGTTTCTTTAAAATTAATAAATCAAATGTACTCTTTAAAAAACTCAAGAATCAAAGAGTCCAAAGAGAAGATAGTAATTATATTGGTGTTGTTATAGATGCTCAAAAACCAAGTCATCTGGTTTTACATATAAAAGATAATGCTTTAAAGGCCGGTGAAACCCTGATTTTTAAAAATCCAGAAGGAAAAGAAATTTCGCTGCCGGTAAATGTGATTAAACTTTTAGATGGTCAAGAAGTTGAGTCTGCAAAGAAGGGTGACTTTGTACAAATTAAATATCATTCTCAAGTGTGGGTTAAGTCTCAGGCCTATAAGTAAAAAAAAGGGCACAGTAATTCACTGTACCCTTTTTACATGGGGGAGAGAGTTTCTGCCAATTAAGGCAAAACTGTATTTTCTAAATTTTTGCTTTCTTTAAAGGGGTGGCCTTTTTTAGAAGACCACCATTTTTAATAGTAATAACCGTTTGAACAAAGTTGTGAAATTCTATCCGTTCCAGGGATGTGGATTGGAGCGAACTTTAAGTAATATTGTCCGTATTGACCTTGTAGTGTTACATCACTAGCTGATACTTGGCCTACTGGACAGTACACAGAATTTTCTGTGATAGGTTGTTTTGTAATTGAACCTTGACCTGTTAGATCTGGTCTTGGACAAATATAAACTGTCATCATTGCAATTCCACCTTGGTTTTGAACTAATGAAATATCACCTTCACTAGTTACCCCAACATAGAGTGCTCCAACGTTTACATTTGCTTGCACTTGCATTTGTGCTTGAGCTCGTTGACCTCCGAATTGACATGGATTCTCTTGAGCTACAATATCTAACCAATTAGATGGTAGTGAGTTTCCATTTCCTCCAGAGTAAACACCGCCACCATAAGTATTACCCCATGGGTAGATGCCACTTGAAGTCTTTTTCTTGCCAGAAGTATTGTTTTCTCCACAAGCTACAGAAAAAACTAATACAAAAAGCATAAAAATCTGCATTAAGCCTTTTTTTCCAAATAATGTTTTCATTTCTCTCTCCTCACATAAAGTTTTATGTGCCTTATAGTTTGCAGAATAGATGCCAATTTATTTAACGGGGTTTTGGTCACTTAGGGGGTGGTTTATATTTAGTGATTGTTTAATATACAGTTAGGTGTCTATAATTTTAACAATAGAAATTGTGTATATGTGAGTTAAATAGCATAATAGCTCTTAATAAATGGAGGCAAATTTATGAGAACATTTGGTATGTGGATGGCAGAATATGGAGTAAGTCACCAAAATAAAACAAATATAATTATTCATAAGATCTGTGTTCCCCTGATCATGTGGAGTGTGATTGGTATTCTTTGGACAATTCCAGTGCCAACAATTATGCAAAATTTAAACATTAATATCGCAACAATCGTCTCTATTGGTGCCATGCTCTTTTATTTAAAACTCTCAAGAAAGTACTTCTTCTTTATGATTCCTGTTTTTGCAGTGATGTACTATGTGGCCTATTTAATCGCTCAAACGGGTTATTTGTTAGAGACTTCTATAATTGTCTTTATTATAAGTTGGATTTTTCAATTCATTGGTCACAAGATTGAAGGTAAGAAGCCTAGCTTTATTCAAGATTTGGCCTTCTTATTAATTGGTCCACTATGGGTTACTAAGGCCATTTTTAGACTTGAGGACTAATCTTATAGAGTTTTACTCTAATGCCATTATTATTAAACTCAAATAAGGCCTTATTCTTTATAGGAATTTCACTAGGGGCAATAAAATAAGATTGTCCCTTAGGGTTTATCTCTCTTAGTCTATTTATATACTTCTCAAAATAATCTTTTCGATCTTCTGATATCTTAATGCGCTTACCATAGGGAGGATTTGTCATAATAATGGCATTTTCAGGCAGTTTAATTGCATCAGTAAAGAAGTCTGCCTTTTGAAAGTCTATGTCTTGTCTTTCTTTAAGGAGACTCTCATCTCGATCAAGGCCTAGAAAGTTGGTAAATAGCTTTTGCTTATGATCGACAGGCTCTTCTATATTATTAAGTTTATGCATAAGCGGAAAACGCTCATAAATAAACTCACGGTCTTGGGCTTGATAAAAACTATTGGCCTCTAATAAAAAAGTTCCGCTTCCACACATTGGATCCACTAATGTTTTTGAATTCATACTCTCATCATAGATGGCCATTAATAATGAGCTGGCATAAGTCTCTCTAATAGGAGCATGCCCTTGAACATCTTTAGTGCCACGAATATGAGAGCTCACTCCAGTGGTATCAATACTTAAGGTGAGTTCATCATTTATAATACGGATATAGATAGTCTGTTTAGGTGCATGCAAGTAACGCTCTTTAATATCTGTTTTTAGGTTTTGACCTTTAAAGTATTTTCTTAGTGCATCCTCACAGGTTTGAGCTGCTTTCTTAGTATTAATGATCCTAGATTTTTGAGTGCTAATCTGAAACTGAGCACTTTCTTGCACTAAGTAGGGATGAAAATTAAATTTACTAATTATTTGAAAGAGTTTGGGAAAGTCTCGACACTTTTGTTCTTTTAAACGCAAGAGTATTCGGCTCACACATTTAAGCTCTTTATTAAGTGCTAGTCCAAAGGCGAGATCACATTCAATTTCAATCCCACCTTTTATAAGGGTTTGCTTAGCTATGGAGCTGGTTAGCCCTTTTAATTTGAGCTCCCTAAGTACTGAATTTTCAAATCCAATAGGACAAATGAGTAGAAACTTGTTCATAATGTCTTATATTCTCTGCTCTTTCTCTTGTCATTATAAATTGAAAGGATTATAAGGACTTATGCAATTTCTTAACGCACATAGTTCAAACTCAAAACCCCATTTTGAATGTGGATTTAAATGCCATAAAAGCGAAAACTCATTAATTATTGATTTTAAAATTAAAGCAAAAGAGAGTGAGTTCTTTTATTCTGAAAAGTTTGTCAAAGATAGCTTAGAAAATTGGGGCCTATGGGACTATGATGTGATCGAAGTTTTTCTAAGTAGCTCAAAGAGCGCTCCTTATTTAGAGATCCAATTAAGCCCACTTAATCAAAAGTTTGCTCTTATTATTGATGAGCCAAGAGCTAAGCATCATTATCCTGAGTGGAAAGACTTTAAGGCCACAAGCCAATTAGATGAAAATGTTTGGAGGGGACAATTAGAAATTGAATTTAATAAGATTCCAAACTTTGATGGATTTATTTTTGCTAATGTATTTACTATCTTAGGGGAAGCTCGTGAGTACTATGCTCTTAATCCTAATCCAGAAATAGCACCTGATCATCATAGACCTGAGTTATTTAAGGAGTTAGCATGTTAACTCTTATTCCCACTCCCATTGATGAAATCCATGAACTAGAACAAACCGCTTTGAATTTACTTAAAAAAGTACAAGATGATCCCAATGCAATTATTTGTGTGGAAGAAGCCAAGATAGCCCGTAGGCGCTGGATACGTTGGGGACTAAAACGTGAAAAAATCGATGAATTTGTACTCTATAATGAGCATACTCGCGATGAGCTAGTGAGTGAATTAATTGCAAAGATGCAAAGTGGTAAGAATATTTATCTTATGAGTGATTGTGGTTTACCAGCATTCTGTGATCCTGGACAAAGACTAGTGAGTGCCGCTCATAGTGCTCAGATAAAAGTAAGTGCAACCCCATTTTATAATTCAACTATTTTGGCCTTAGCACTAAGTGGAATTAAGCACGATAAGTTTGTCTTTGAAGGCTTTTTGCCAACAGATAAGACCCAAAGGGCCAAAGAAATGAAACGAATTGCAAATAATAAAATAACGACAATTATTATGGATACACCTTATCGCTTAAACTCCCTAATTGATGATTTTAAAAACCTTTGTCCCAATCGAGATGCTTTTATTGCAATGGATTTAAATAAAGCAGAAGAAAGTTTAATCGCCGGCAAATTAAGTAAAATTAAATTAGAAAAACAAAAGCGTGAATTTATATTAGTACTTGGATAAGTTTATGAGTGAAAAAAGAAAGAACGATCATATTGAATTGGCCTTTAAATCTCAAGTGAGTGAAAAAGAAAATCACGGACTATATTATGAGCCCTTATTAGGAAGTCATCAAAAAGTCGATCTTACTTGTCATGCCTTTGGCCATGAACTTAAAGCACCTCTTTGGGTGAGCTCAATGACTGGTGGTGCTGAACGTGCAAAAGACATTAATAAGAGATTAGCACTTGCTTGTCAGAAGTTTGGACTTGCCATGGGTCTAGGTAGTTGTCGTCCTTTACTTGAAAGTGATGAGCGCTTAGCTGACTTTCAAATTAGAAAGTATATTGGTGAACAACCTCTATATGCCAATCTTGGAATTGCTCAATTAGAAGAACTAATTGAGGCCAAGAAAATGCATGCAGTCAGTGAGCTACTTAAAAAGTTGGATGCCAGTGGTTTAATTATCCATGTTAATCCACTACAAGAAGCACTGCAGTTTGAAGGAGATCAGTTTAAGTTTGCACCGATCCAAACGATAGAAAGAACCATCGATGCTCTTGATCAAACAAATATTATAGTAAAAGAAGTGGGCCAGGGGATGGGTCCCAATAGTTTGAAATTATTACTGGATTTACCAATTAAAGGGATCGAATTATCAGCATTTGGTGGGACAAACTTTTCTTTTCTAGAACATTCTAGACATATTAAAAAAGAATCGGCTACATTGGAGCCATTATTAGACTTCGCTTATATTGGACACACAGCACAAGAAATGCTGAGTTGGATCAATACATTTGCTGAGCAAAATAGTTTATATAAAGAGAAGAGTTTAATTATCTCTGGCGGTATTCAAAGTATCATCCAGGGACATAGCTTATTAGAGCAATCAAATCTTAATGCAGTGATTGGTTTTGCTTCAAAGTATTTAAAACCAGCTATGGACTCACAAGAAGTATTAGATGAATTTATCGAAACACAAATAAATTCATTAAGCTTATGTAAAAACTTTTTAAGAAGGTCGTAATGAAAACAGTTAATGGATTTTCAAAACTTTCAAAGAACGATAAATTGACTTGGTTAAGTCAAAATATGCTCAATTCAGCTGAGATTGAAGAGCTTAAGAATTTTTGGCATCCCAATGCTGAGCTTCAAAAGACTATTGATGAATTCTCAGAAAATACTTTAACAAATTTTATTATGCCTTTTGGTCTAGCACCAAACTTTAAGATCAATGATAAGATTTTACATGTACCGATGGTCATTGAAGAAAGCTCAGTGGTGGCAGCTGCTTCTAAGTCTGCAAAGTTTTGGCTTAATCGTGGTGGTTTTAAAACAAAGATCATTGATACAACTAAGGTTGGTCAAGTTCACTTTAAATTCTATGGTGATAAAGAAAAGCTCTTTAATATCTTTAATCTAAAAAAAGCGACTTTATTAGAAGCGACACAAGATCTTACTGCTAATATGGAAAAGCGTGGTGGCGGTATAAAAGATATGGTCTTAGTTGATAAGACTCAGTCATTAGCAAATTACTTTGTAATCGATATGACTTTTAATACTTGTGATGCCATGGGAGCTAATTTTATAAATTCAATTCTAGAAAAAGTAGCTCATGACTTTGTTGAGATCGCTTGTAGTGAAAATTACTTTCATGTTAGTGAGTTTGAAATCATTATGTCGATACTTTCTAATTACACTCCTAATTGTCGAGTGAAGGCCTATGTGGAGTGTCCGATTGAAGAGTTAGGACAAATAGCAGGTCTTAGTCCACAGCAATATGCTGAAAAGTTTCACGCTGCAGTTCAAATTGCCAAAGTTAATGTGGAAAGAGCTGTAACTCATAATAAAGGTATAATGAATGGTATTGATGCTGTTATTTTAGCAACTGGAAATGACTTTCGCGCCATTGAAGCATGTGCTCATGCTTATGCTGCCAGAGATGGACAGTATAGAAGCTTAAGTAGCTGTCATATTGATAATGGTAAATTTAAATTTGAATTAGAACTTCCACTTGCACTGGGAACAATTGGTGGACTTACCAGTTTACACCCACTATCTAAGCTAACTCTTAAAGTATTAAATAACCCAAGTGCTGCAGATTTAATGGGTATTACAGCATGTGTTGGATTAGCACAGAATTTTGGTGCCCTAAATTCATTAGTAACAACAGGAATCCAAAAAGGGCATATGAAAATGCACCTTTTAAATATTTTAAATCAATTAAATGCCAGCGATGCAGAAATAAAAGCCGCTAAAGTGCATTTTGAAAAAGAGATTGTGTCTTTTAAAAACGTGAGAGACTTTTTAGACACTAATAGAAGCCTACACTAGAGAGAGAGAATGAATAGTCAGTATTATTATGGTCACGGAAAATTATTATTAACAGGTGAGTACTTTGTTTTAGATGGAGCACACTCGCTTGCACTCCCAACTAAGATGGGACAGAAAATGAATGTGACCTATAAAAGAAGCTCAAGCCCTAAATTATTCTGGAAGGGCGTTGATGTTAATAATGAAGTTTGGTTTCAGTGCACCTTTGAATTATGGCATTTTAATATTGTTGAAAATGATTCAGAAGCAGCTGTTATTTTACAGAAAATCTTAAGACAAGCCCGCAAACAAAATATTCACTTTCTTAGAGATGAGATGGATGTTTATGTAGAAACATCTTTAGAGTTTCCACTAGAGTGGGGTCTTGGAAGTAGTTCAACTCTACTTTATAATATTGCACAATGGGCCTATATCTCACCATTTGAATTACAAGATAAAACTTTTGATGGCTCAGGTTATGATATCGCATGTGCTCAGTCCATGGGACCAATTATCTACTCAAAAACATCTAAGGGGCCTACTTGGAAGAGTGTTTCTTTTTCACCACTTTTTAAAGAGAATTTATACTTTGTTTATTTAAATCAAAAGCAAAACTCTCGTAAGGCCATTGCTCATTATAATTCGATGAATATTGAAAATAAGCATGAAATTATTAAAAAATTAAATGTGATAACTAAGAATATTCATGAATCAATTGATTTAAAAGAATTTGAAGACTGTTTATATGAGCATGAAACCATCATTAGCCAAGCACTGGATTTGCCTCGAGTTAAAGATACTCACTTTGCAAATTACTGGGGTGCTGTTAAGTCACTTGGTGCATGGGGTGGAGATTTTGTACTGGTAACAAGTGATCGCTCTATTGAAGAGACTCGTAAGTACTTTATGGAGTCTGGTTTTCCTACTATTTTAACTTATGAAGATATGATTACGGAAAACTTTGATTTTGATAACTTTATGAAAAATAATAAAGAAGCAAATAATCATGCTCAAGCAACCCAATAATCTAGTCGTAAAAGCTAAAGCACCTTCGAATATTGCATTTGTAAAGTACTGGGGAAAGTACGGTGTACAGATGCCTTTAAACCCAAGTATCTCCATGACATTAAGTCATTCATATACAGAGACTAGTTGGGAATTAATTAAATCAGATAGCTTTTCTTTAGAAGTCTATCTTGATGGAGAGTTAGTGCCTGGGTTTAATAAGAAAATTACGAAGTGGTTTGATCTCTTATTCACACTTAACTCTGAAGACTTTGAATTTTTAAAAACATCGAAGTCAATTATTAGAACTCATAATACATTTCCACATAGTACTGGTATTGCTTCTTCGGCCTCGGCCTTTGGTGCACTTGCAATGTGCTTGGCGCAATTACATGCCAAACTTAATTCTAGAGAATTAGAAGTTGAAGAAGTAAGTGAGCTAGCTCGACTTGGTTCTGGAAGTGCTGCTCGTTCTATTGAAGGACCATTTTGTGAATGGGGCAAGAGCTCTGAGAGATATGCAAGTGCCATTAAAGATATTGATACTAAATTTCAAAATCTAAAAGATGCAATATGTATTGTAAGTAGTAAGGAGAAAGAAATATCTTCAACTATAGGGCACGGTATGATGGATGAGCATGTTTTTAAAGATGCCCGCATTAAACAGGCTAATAAAAATTACCACGATATTATAAATGCCATGCAAAATGGAGACCTGATGGAGTTTGGTCGTATCCTAGAACAAGAAGCACTTAGTTTACACGCTCTTATGATGAGCTCTCATGATTCTTATACGCTCTTAGAGGGAAATTCAATTGAGTTAATCAAGGCAGTCCGCCAATGGCGTCAAGCTCATAAAGAGCCTTTGTTTTTTACTCTAGATGCTGGTCCTAATTTACACTTAATCTATCCAGCGAGTATTGAAGAAAAAGTTCGTTCATTTTTAAGTTCAAATGAGGTATCTAGTTTAGTGAGTAATATTATTTATGATGAATTAGGTAGTGGAGCACAGGTTTGCAATTAGATAATAACTTTTCTTCAAAAGTTTTACTTTTTGGTGAGTACGCAATAATTTTAGGTGCTAAAGGAATGGCCATTCCTTTTGATAAGTATTCTGGTTATTTTTCTTTAGCAGCAGAGAAAAATCAATATCAAAATGAACTTCTTGAGTTTTATGAGTACCTTAGTAATTTAGAAGTTATTGCTAGCGAATTAGATCTTGATCGTTTTAAATCAGATATTGAAAATAACTTGGTTTTTAATAGTAATATTCCTAAAGGTTCTGGAGTGGGAAGCTCTGGTGCCATATGTGCTGCTATTTACCAAAGATATTTAAAAACTCAAAAGCTTGGAAAGTTAAGCAATAATAATGATCTTAAACATCTGATTGACCGTATGGCCCTGATGGAGTCTTTCTATCATGGTAGTTCATCTGGACTTGATCCATTGGTTAGTCTGGCCAATAAAACTTTATTAGTAGAAAATAGAAATAAATTATCTGAAATTCAAAAACCAGAATCTTTAAAGAATTTCTTAATATTTAATACTGGCATCACTCGTAAGACAGCACCTCTGGTACATTTATTCTTAGAAAAAATGCGCCAACCTGAATTTGAAAATAGTATGCATCAATTTATTGAATTAAATAATTCAGCTATACAGGCCTGTATGAGTAATGATCAAGATCAACTTAATAGTCTAATGTATCAAATTTCAAAGTGGCAGTACTTAAATTTAAGTGAAATGATTGTTGATAGTGTAAAAGAAGTTTGGCTTGAAGGTATAGAATCAAAAGAATACTTTATTAAACTCTGTGGAGCAGGTGGTGGTGGGCATTATATCGTTTATGATGCTGCCATGAAGCTTAAGGGAAAATTAAGCAATTTTAACACTTTAAGTCTCATGTGAATATAAACACTTAAGTGTTACAATATGCCCATGCAAAATAACCTCAGAATTTCTACTAGCAATAATGAATTCGCCAAAGAATTAAATAATACCATTATTAATAAAGAAGAATTTTTAATCTGGCACTCACTTGAGGATCATCGCATTCTTGCGAAGGCAACAGTAGAGAGTGTTAAATTTGATAAGCAGCAAGATTTAATTGCAAGCTTTAAATATGATAATGAATTAAAAGATCAGAAAGTTTATTTTCTTTATAACGAAAAATCTGAAATTCTTTTTAAAGCAGAATTAGTTGAACTCACTAAAGATATTATTAGACTTAAAGTTTCTGATAAGAAATACCTTAAAGAAAAAAGAGGTAGCAAGAGAATTGAGTTTAATAATATTGCCGTTAATATTGTCATTAAGACAATTGAAAATGATAAAAAGAAAACCAAGCGCTTACATGAAGTAACTATTTCAGACATTAGTGAAAGGGGAGTTTCTTTTTTAATTCCACGCAGTCAATCTTTGCTTTTTAAAGTTGATAGTCCAGTGACTCTTAGTAAGATTGAAAAAATACAATTACCAAAAGAAATCCCAGGTAAGATTATTCATACTACCGAGATGGCACAAAATATCGATACCGCTGGTAATGCACGCTTAATGATTGGTGTTAAGTTCGATAGTGCATCTAAGTTATTAGGTGTTGTCATCGATGAAGTAAAAAAGTCTAGTGAGTAGGCTCTTTCTCAGTCTGCGAGCGATCTTGTGAATGATCTTTAGCAATCTTTAAAGCAACACCCATATTCTTCGCCTTCATAAAAGCATCAGACTTCCAGTCTTCACTTACCATTGCGGCCTTTGAGATAGAACGTTCAAACTTAATTGTTTCATCTAAATTTTCTCTGACACATTCTAATAGCCCAAGTTTACTTTGAACTCTTTGTACAGGTGCTGATTGTGAAATATTAAAAAGAATATCTTCAACAACATCATCATTATCTGAGTCTGTGTAGTATTCTGTAACAAATCCTGAAAGTTGTAATTGTTGAGTACATATTTCTTTACCTAGTAATAACCAATTTCTTGCAAAGGCCTGTCCTACGATAGAGTGTAAAAAGCCTAGGCCTCCAGAAGATGGGGTTAAACCAACACGGTTATGATTAAAGGCAACAAGTGTCTCACTATGAGCTAAACGAATATCTGCTCCAATGGCCAATTCACTTCCAAGGTCAAATGAACCTCTTTTTAAATCCACCACAATTGTTTGTGGTAGGTGAAACATGGCGTGGACTATTTTTTGTAATTTTTCAGTGAGCCTTTGTAATTTTTTAGAATCATACTTTGCTAAACGCTCTTTATTAATTCCTTCATTAAAATAAGGATTATCACTGGTAAGAAGAATTGAATTGATCTCTAAGCGATTACTTGCCCATGCAAAAATTGACTCTAATTCAAAAAGACTTTCAAGACTAATTTGATTGCAATCTTTTCTAAAAGAGATTTTAAGTGTGCGAAATTTTTTAATGAGTTTAATGTCGATTGTAGTGTAGTTAAACAATTCGTTCATTATTCCTTCCTTGGTTTAATGAAATTAAGCGTCCTGCTAATATAATTGTTCTAAATCTGAATAACAAAGTCAAAACTATTTCTGATAGATTGAAAAAAAACTTTTATTTCAAAGGGTTAGGGAATTTTAGTGTAGTTAATAGGTAGAGAATTCTGGGGTGGTAATCCACCCCGAATTATTGATATTATAACGGATTTTCTTCTAAGAATCTTTCAGCTCTAATGGCGGCCATACATCCAGAACCGGCAGCACTAATGGCCTGACGGTAATAAGAATCTTGTACATCACCACAAGCATATACACCTGGAATATTCGTATCTGGGTGCTTACTAACTGTTTTAATAAAGCCGTGATCATCTAGATCAATTTGACCTTTAATAAAGTCTGTATTTGGTTTGTGTCCAATACCCATGAAAAGTCCATCAGTTTCACGAATTGTCTCTTCACCAGTTTCAGTATTTTTAACTTTAATACTGTAAACACCACTTTCATTGGCAAGGATTTCTGTTACTTCACTATTCCAAACAAAATCAATTTTTGGATTATCAAAAGCTCTCTGTTGCATTGGTTTTGATGCTCTTAAGCTATCTCTTCTATGGACGATATATACCTTAGATGCAAACTTAGTGAGAAAAGTTGCTTCTTCCATTGCAGTATCACCACCACCAACTACATGAATGACTTTATCGCGAAAGAAAAAACCATCACAAGTTGCACAGGCACTAACACCTTTACCAATTAATT
>CAJXHA010000070.1 GCA_913053615.1 uncultured Bacteriovoracaceae bacterium
AATACCAAGAATTTCAATCCCGGGTACACTATTTAGGGCATAGCCAAAAATGGTTGATAATGAATAAGTTGAGTTTAAATTGATAATTGATTTAATTTCACTTTGCATGCAGCCTCCTTAAAGGAGAGATTGCAAGAGTTTAGAAATTTAATAAAAAGTAATTATTTGAAATTATTAATTAAAAGCAAAGGCCTATAGTAAAAACTTACTCCGCTTCTTCCAAGATTGTTAAATCTTTTGTGATTTCTTGAATATCTAATGCTATTCCATTAACTTTCTTTAAGGACTTAGACACTAGCTTATCATTAACATCACCATCTTTTAGAAGTTCTCTTTTTTGAATCATTTGGAGAACTCCAGAGACAACAGCTAATTTATTATTTATTCGATCGCACATTTTTTCAGCGATCTTAATATTATTTTCAATCATCGCTTTATTTTGCAGCAATAACTGCTCTTTAAAAGAGACCCCATCCACCTTCGCTTCTAAATAGTCTGAGATAAAGCCTGCTAAAAGCTTCAACGCTTTTTTATCAGAGTCTGTAAACTTACGAGGCTTAGTATCGATTAAACAAAGGGCACCAAGATTTACTGTTCCTAACTTTAACTGAGCACCTGCATAGAAGCGAATATTATTTAATTGTCCATTCACTAGGGGATTGTCAGCAAATCTTTCATCCTCGAGAGCGTTTTCAATAACCATAGGCTCTTCATCTAAAATTGTGTGAGAACAAAATGAAATACTTCTTTCAGTATCTTCAAAGTCAGCCCCAAAAGCTGATTTAATCCACTGCTTATCATCATCAATTAATGTGACAAGACTTACAGTTGTATCCATAATCTTAGAAGCAAGAAAATTTATATTATCTATAAACTCATCATTCTCTCGATTGAGAAGATTTAAGGCCTTTAAGTAATTTATTCTAAGTTCTTCATCTATGGTTTTTTCTGCAACGATCATAAGACCATTGTACATGAAATTAAGATTTCTTAAGTTATATTTGTGGATAATTGCTAAATATCAATTTTATCCAAGACTTGTCTGGCACTAAAGTAGCAGTTAATGACATTTTTGTCCGTCTTACTTGAGTGAACTAGTTCTAATCTTCTAGCAAGTGACTCCTTCACTTTAAAGCAACCAAGATCAATATCCCGGCAAAGATCATCACCTTTTTCACAATGATATTTAAAAATAATTCGCTTACTACTAATGCATTCGACTTTATCCGCTAAAACCTTTCCCCGAGCAAGATAGGGATCTTCAGGTAATTCTTTGGCACAAAATGTAGTGGCATTAATCTTCTTACTCATGCAATCAACGAGAGCAGGATTTATTTTTTCAATAATTGGATAAACCTTTCCAGTCATTTTCAAGCAAACATCTTTTAAGGAAAAAGATTTTACATTTGTAACATATACTTCGTCTTTTAAGACTCCAGAAAAGGCATCTAAAGGAGAGAGAATAAAGCAGCCCAAAATGAGGGCTGCCATTATTATTTTTTTTATTCTATTAACCAGGGAATAAACCTCTAAGCTTCATTGCTGCCTCAAGCTTTGCAAGAGCGGCAATCATCGCAGCTTTTTTCATATCAACTTTATAAAACTCTGCTTTTTCATAAACTTCATCAAAAGCATTTTTTAAAATTGCATGTAGTGTTTTATTAATTTGATCAATATCCCAGAAGAAGTGTGCTAAACCTTGTACCCACTCAAAGTAAGAAACAATAACACCACCAGCATTACAAAGAATATCTGGAATAATAAAAACATCTTTGTTTGAAAGATATTCCACAGCATCTTTATTTAATGGGCCGTTGGCACCTTCAGCAATTAGTTTTGCTTTGATATTTTTCATATTCTTTTCAGTCACTACACCATCAATAGCAGCTGGAATAAGAACATCTACATCAAGTTCTAATAATTGAGCATTCGTGATTTTATCGTAATAAGGATAATCTTTAAGAAGTTTTCTTTCTTTAACCCAATCAATAAGCTTTGGAATATTTAATCCACTTGGATCATAAACGGCACAACTTACATCACTAACAGCAACAATCTTTGCACCTTGCTCAACTAGATCAACAGCAGCAGGCATCCCCACTTTACCAAAACCATGAATGGCAACTGTTATATTTTCATCAACTTTCTTATTTAGTTTTTCATAAGCAAAGTTCACACAGTAAGCAACACCTCTACCAGTAGCTTCTTCACGACCAAGAGATCCACCAACAGAAATTGGCTTACCAGTAACAACACCATGAGATGCGTACCCGTGAATTTGTGAATAAGTATCCATAATCCACGCCATTGTTTGTCTATCTGTTCCGATATCTGGCGCAGGAATATCTTTATCTGGGCCAATGAATGGACCAATTTCAGTAGCATATCTTCTACTTAAAGCTTGTAATTCTTGACGTGATAATTGGTTAGGATCAACTCTAACACCACCTTTAGCTCCTCCTAGTGGAAGGCCTACAAGTGCACACTTAAAAGTCATAAGCATTGCAAGAGCTGCTGTTTCTGATTCATCTACATCTGGATGAAAACGAATCCCTCCCTTACCAGGTCCTAAAGTCATATTATGTTGAACTCTATAACCTTCAAAAGTTTTAACTGTTCCATCGTCTAAACGAATTGGAATAGAAACTGTAATTGCTCTTTTTGGATAACGTAATCTTTCAATAACATTTGGATCAGCATTCATTGCCGACGCTGCTACTTCCATTTGAGCAAGAGCATCTTTGTACAAATCACTGTGATATAGACTCATATTCACCTCATAATTTAATTAGTCTTTATGGGTGTAGTATAAGTTAACTAAGACGTTTTATCATCAAAAAGAGAGGGAATTTTTTTAAAATCTTTTACCAAATCTTATCTGAATAACATTGTTCTCACGATCTTCTTCCAACGCGTTAAGTTCTGGTGCTGCCTCTTGTCTATCGTGTGTCAAACGCAGACTCCAATTAGGGATTAAAGGTTGATCAATTGACGCAAGTACTCTGCGTTGTTCATAAAAATAGTTTACCTGAGCTCTAGTGCCCGTACTAGAGAATGTTCTGTATAATTTAAATTCTTGGTTTCCATTAATCCCTACCCAAGCTCTTGCTCTAAAGTAGCTACTTTTAAACGTGATTTTCACCATCCCCATCTCTACTCGAGGCTGGATATTAAACTTAAACTTTTCTTTCCCTACCTTAACTTCACTCTTTAATTCTTTTACTGCACTTTCTGAACCAGTTGCCTCTTTCTTGGCCTCAACAATGTACTCTTCACGAGCCTCGAAAGTTTCAATTGTTGCTAGTTCTTCATCAGCTGTAAGTTCATCAATTTGATTGGTAAGAAATTCATTATTTGCGTTCTCTACATCTTTAGTTAAAAACCTCAAATAATTTCTTTCAAAGAAACGTTGCTTTTCTTCAGGCGTTGGTAACCTTACGGCTCCCGTACCTTCTAGACCATAGGCCTCTACATATTCTTGATCATAGATCCACTGTTTTAGTTGCTTCTTAGCACTCTTAAACTTATCTTCGTGTCTCTCATTAAATTCATCTAATTTATTGCGCTCGATAACCATAGGAACAACAATCATGTCATCATCAGGTACATAATTGGCCGGAGCTCTATAAACTTGAGCATCTGCTGAAAGCGACTTACAAAGACCTGTCACCAAGACAAGTTGTAAAACCTTCATATAATGTCTAAATTTTAGACATTTTCTCATAGATTTCTCTCTCCTAAGTAGCTGAAAATACAATTATTGTTCTTCATACCTACTATTATAAAGGCAAAGAGTATGCCAACTATGAGAATTGAGCTGAGATTAATCCCACCAAAGCTTATCGACTAAATTCATATACTGAGTTCTAAATTGCTCATCTTTCTCTAAGACTTCGTAAAATACTTCCGGACGGTTAGTAAGAAGCTTACTCTCCATTAAGGCATAGAGCTTATTATAAACATCATCTTTTTTCTTCGCTTCAAGACCTGCCTTAGCTTGTAAATTTTTAGACTTTTGCTTGAATTCCTTGCAAGGAGACTTATTACACTTCTCAAAGGCCAGCATCTTTATTTTATATCCAACTGATTGATCAACAACTTCATAGTTCATAAAAATATCGACCTGAGCATTTGCGATAATATTATCTCCAATCCCTAGTAAACTTGAATCTTCAATTTTTCCTTTCTCTTTCATCTCTGCTAAAGCAGCTATAATTACTTTATAATTAGGAGCTGGAGCCTTTGCAAATCTCCCAAGAATTGTGAGGTAATTTTCTTTTTTCCAAAAGCCCTTTTCTTCTAGAGCTTTTTGAAAGGTTAGATTTAAGTCTGCTACATGAAAATTAATAGGAGTATCTATTAGTTTTTTGATTTGTTCTTGATAGTCATCACCTTCATAGAAAGCTTTGAGTACTTCAAGTAATAAAATACTACCTGCATAGGCTTCTTCGTTTTTTAATTTTTTAAAATCATTTAAATTAAGATTTCTAAAAATTTCATTTGCTTGAACAATTCTAGTACTTCTATAAGTAAGGTCATTTTTTAATAAGGCCGTATAAAAGATAACATCTAGTTCATCACTCTTATTAGCGTATTGAATATAGTCTTTTTCAAAACCATAGAATAAATGAAGATCTGACTTTGTTTCTAGAAAACTGGCACAAGAACAAAGAAAAAGTAATACGATACTTTTAAACATAAAAAACCCCTTTTATACTTTTATAGTACTAACTAAGGGCTTTGTTAACTGCTTCTATGATTTCTATTTGGATATCTGTTGCGTCATCTAACTCAGCATGGGCTTCATGACGGAGAAAGTTAGTGACTTCAGTACGATTATAATTCGCTGCTATATTAGGGCCATCATTAATCAGTTTATTTCCACTAGCTATAAAGTTTAAATTCTTTCCTACATTGTGTGGAACAATATCATTATCAAAGCCAACAGAATCTAAAGTGACTAAAAGATCTACTTTTCTAAAACCATTTTCAATTTTATTTAACTCTTGTGCAATTTCCATTACAGCATCGCCACCAAAGGAATGCCCCACTAGAATTATAGGCTGATTAATATCTCTCTTTTTAATTTCCTCTAAAATTTCTTCTTGTTGATCCCAAGCAAAATGTTTTGCCCCATTAACAGCTTCGGCCATATCACGTATACCGTCATAATTGCCTTTTACGGAACTTGCTCCAAACCAATCAAATCCACTAACAAAGAAAACACCAGGTTTATTTAAATTACCAAACTTCTTTTCGTGAATTTTTAATGCAGTATCAGCTGCTTTTATTTTATTTCTACCTACGAGCTCTTTTTCAGAGTTCATATTTTTTAATTTTTTTTCTAATTCTTTAGATTTCTCGGAAAGAGATACCTCATATGCACCTTTATTCTTTGGCTTATTTTCAGGTACTGCTTTTTTATCTGTGCTTTGATTTTCAGGTGCCTTTTTAGATAAGACATTTTGAGGGGTATAAATTTGCGAATCAACAGCTGACTTCATAAATAAATTATACTTGGAGCTTTGCCCCTATGAAAGTGGGCAAAGTCGGCAAGTATAGTTGATTAAAAAGCTAGTTTATCTTAGCGAAAATGAGATGCTGTCCAATTCGGACTTAAAGAGCCACGATAGCTACCCTCAAGAAACTTAATGATAAATTTACCATTTTGTTGAATAGCAATTACCTCTACGCGAACATTATCATAATGACGATTTCTCATAACGTGACCTACGCAAAAACCATTTACGCACCCACTAGGGATAGCTAGGTTTGCTCTTTGCCAATCTAAGCTTAGGGTATGTCTATTTTGATAATCTCTATATTCTAAAATATATTCGCCTCTTAAAGAGATACCATGCACTCTAGATAGTATTGCTTGTCCATTATAGGCCACACTATAAACATTATTCCCAACACAGACATCAAGAAAGCAACCACTTAATACAGCGAGGCTTGCTCTTGCAGCACGGAGCTCGCGTCCATTTTGTGAACCACTTGTATACTTAACAGTATAAACATCATTACTTCTATTTAGAACGATACCACGCGCCTTAAGATTTAAGTCATAAATATATTCACCAATGGCCAAAGTCCTATTATGTGCATTTGAATTCGGATCTGGTTGAGTCGATCCTCCATTACCAGGCCTTGTCGGTCTCGTCGGTGGTGTTGTAGTACCACTTCCAGGTAACGGATTATTAGGGCTTGTTACCATTCTAGGCATGCGCCCATTCCAACGTGATAGTGCATCTCTATAAGTTATTTTTAATTCATTTTCTTTATAACCATAGCGATGAATTCCCTCTTTCGTTAGCTTCTCTAATTGCCATGGTTGCCAGTAATATTGACTTGAATAAATTAAGTAACAATATTGATTATTTTGAAAGTTTTCATAAGCAGTATACTCAGTCACCACTGGACATTCAGCGTGATTTTTAATGAACATATTTTTCCAATTATCCATAGTATAAGGAATCATAGTAAATCCACGATCAAGGACATACTTGAAACGATTAGGAGCAACTTCAGTATATGGTGAAACATGGAACCACCACTTATAGTTAAACTCTCTAATATACTTACGAGTAAAAAAGATCCAAACCTTTCCAAGATTTACTCTCTCTCTTGCTAAGCTTTCATAAGTCCACATATGTGCTCTGTTATAGCACTGAGATTTATCATCAGTATTACCATTAAACTTATTCATTAAATTTTGAGCAGACTCATATGAACTTAATTCTGTAATTCCACTATACTCTAGCGGATCTTGAGTCATCCATTGTATGCGACTAAAGCGATTTGGATCATACATCTCTTTATCGCGATTTAAAAATGTCGGAATTTCTAAAACGATTTGAATATCTTCAACTAGTGAAGCCTTGTCTTCACCAGTATTTTTTTTCTCTAAGGCAATAGGTTGTGACTGTTTAAAAGCAAGTTCGATTTTTTCAATTAAAGCTTGATTTGAATTTTTGATGTGAACGATCTCACCATCATCTAAGAAAGCCGTTACAAAGCCCGCTTTAAATTCATCCTCACCAAATAATTGTACTACTTTTTGATTCGCCCAAAGGCTCACGCTCATTAGGAGCGTAATGAATAAAACTCTCATATCTCATCCCTTTCAAATTTTTTAGAGTTTTAACTCACAAAAAATACATTGCCTATGTGCTTGTAATATTTATCCTTTCTTAGGATTGGAGCTTAGGGAAAACTTCATATTATCAATAACTTAGAAGTGTAAAAAAACTTTTCACCCCATGTAATTGATTCAATTGATGCTTAAAAATTTACCCAAAGGCCTTAAGCTCTTTATATGAGAAAATTATTATTTATTAGTTTAAGCGTATTATTCACCCTAAACCTACAGGCAAGAGTTCGCTCAAAATGTAGTCTTAGAAAATCTATTTCCCCTAAGTGTTATCACAAAAGAGACGATGCCACTTTAAAGGTTGCTCTCATCTCTTATGGAAGCAATATTAAGGAAAGTGATCTCGATCGAATTGGAAAAATTCTAGAAGTTCGTTTTGCAAAAGCTACAAATGACCTTGTTCGTGTGGAGATTGTTAATAAGACGGAAATGGATTTTAAACACACCCTTCCAAGTGATTATGTTCAAGATAATATAAAAGATCCTGAGAGACTTCACCGTATTTGGTATTACGATAATGTAGGTGCCAAAATCATGCAGGAAGTTTATGAAGAATATAAAACAATTGCCACAGATGATTTAATGGATGAACTAGATGCCATGCTCATTATAACTGGTGCTCAGTTTAATGGTCTCGGTTTCGCAACTGGTAGAGTTAGTGTAACTGAGAGTCCAAGAGAGATTGCCTGGGGATTACCTGGTGGTGGAAGAGTTGAATACCCAACTGATTATGAAATCGTAGATGAGCTCATTCATGAACTAGGTCACAATATGTTCTTAGGACACGCTTCTAGTCAGTGTCAAAAACCAGGAATGACCTATGAAGAGAAAAAACTTTGTTGTGAAAACTCTGAAGCAAAGAATGATGTTATGAGCTATTGCCGAGGGCGAGCAGTTGTTGATGAAACTAAAATGTATGGTTTTGAAAGTTGTAATCTTGGTATGATTGAAAATCTAGTAGTTCCAGCGATGCTTGAAGGTAAACGTTGGAATGTTAGAGGAAGAGTTAGTTGTCGATAGGTTTATAAAAAAGCTGTGTACTTTAATCAATTCCTAAAGCACACAGCTACAAAATTATGTGTTTAAATCTTTTTGAGCTTCTTTTAGAAGCTTCTTGAGCATGGCCTGAGTCTTCTTGTCCATGTCCATTTCTTTTGACTTAGCATTTACTAACTTAATTAAATCAGCGCTCTTAGGTGTTGCCGACTTTTTAGCTGCAGTTTTCTTAGTGGTTGCTTTCTTAACAACTCCACCACCAGCATTAATAGCTCTTTTTAATTGAAGTCTTTTTTGAATTGTACCATCGCAAATTTTAGCTTTTAAATTATTGCGAAGAGTTCCCTTTGGAAGTGCTCCCCACTCTAATAAAACATACTTTTCTGTATTATGCTCTTTTGCTGCTTCTTTTATCGACTTTGGAAGTCTTGCAATTAAAAGACAACGATGAACTTCTGACTTAGAGATACCAAGAGCTGCTTGAATCTTTCTTTCACTAGCTCCAGTTAACTTCTTATAACCAGAAATACTATCTGCTTGATCAATATAGTGAAGTTGTTCACGAGCACTATTTTCAGAGAACTGAATCGCCATTAGCTCTTCATCAGTCTTATCCTCTAGGATAAAACAAGGAGCAAACTTCATATCTTCAATCGTACTCATGGCACGGAAACGTCTCTCTCCACAGATAAGAACGTACTTATTGCCTTCCCTATGCACAACTAACGGTTGAATCAATCCGTTTTCTTTAATGTTCTCAGCAAGTTCACGAATAGAGTCATCATTAAACTTGGTACGAACTTGTTTTCTTACTTCAATCTTATCTAGTTCAATATCATCGAGACGTGCACCTTGCAGTAATTTCTGGTCATGCATATCAAGAATAGACTGATCCAGTCTTGAAGTAATGTCTTTATAATCTCTTTTCTTTTTTGAAACTCTTTTTGCAAATGACTTAGCCATTGTAATGCTCTCCTATACCAATCCCAGTGACTTCCAAAGGTTTTCATAATCCATTTTACCTTTAGAGTTTTTACCCATCATAAAAACAGGTTTTTTAAGAGAGATTGATTCTTGCATATCAACTAAGTTTCTAACTGGGGCACTAACATTAAATGATTGTGCCAATTCTTCCATTCTTTGTTTTTCAATTTTACGACGCATATTAACCATTGAAGGAATAATATTAAAGTCTAGACCAGGATTCTCACTTTCTTTAATAATTTCAAAAGTATCCATTAACTCTTCAAGTCCATCAATTGAGTAATCTTGAGCTTGAGTTGGAATGAGAATCTTATTACTTGCAACTAAGGCCATGATTAATTCATCACCTAACATTGGAGGTGTATCAATAACGATATAATCAAACTCTTCTTTAATTGCTTCAAGTCTTAATTTTAATAATCTTTCTTTACGTCCAGCATTCTTTCTTACTTCCGATTCCGAAAGGATTAAAAGTTTTGCAAGGTTTGCAAGATGTCTTGAAGATGGAATCACGCTCATATTCTTATAAAAGTCATGTTCACCTTCAGCAGGTACTACAACATCTTCAAAATCTATATCACCAATTAACCATTCAGGAATAAGTGTTCTTCTTACACTTGCTCCTAAAGTTGAACTAATATTTGCTTGAGAATCTAAATCGATAACGAGAACTTTATTCCCTTCATTGGCTAAATAAGTTGATAATTGGTAAGCCTGCATAGTCTTTCCAACACCACCCTTATTGTTTGCGATTGTAATTACTTTTGCCATACTCTACTCCCTGAGCTGTGGATAAAATTAATCCCTTTTTAAAATTCTAGAAAACCTATCACATAACGTCAAAAAATAAGTCATTATTATTAAAGGGTTTTTCGCGCTGTGCGCAATAAGTAGAACTCAAATCTATTTGTTTAAGTTGAAAAATTATGGTTAAAAGAGCGCATGAATTTTTACGAAATTGAAGAAGATCATTTACCCCAAATTAAACCTCAAGAGCTCTCGGACGAAGAAGTTTTAAAAGAACTTCATACCCTAAGAGCAGAACTTGGAGATAAAGTAGTTGTCTTAGGCCATCACTATCAACAAGACGATGTTATTGGCTTAGCTGATTATAAAGGTGACTCACTACAATTGGCCAAGAACGCAGCTGAACTTGATTCTGAATATATAATATTTTGTGGGGTACACTTCATGGCCGAAACAGCAGATATGCTTACGGCCTCGCATCAAAAAGTTATCCTTCCTGATTTAAACGCTGGATGCTCTATGGCCGATATGGCCAATCGTAAAGAGATTGACCGAGCATGGGATCGAATTCAAAAAGTAACTACGGATAAGGTTATTCCAATTACATATATTAATTGTGATGCACTTTTAAAAGATTTTGTTGGTGCTAATGACGGAGCAATCTGTACTAGCTCAAATGCAAAAAAAGTTATTACTTGGGCACTTGATAATGGAGAGAAGTTACTCTTTTTTCCAGATCAACACCTTGGTCGCAATACCTGTTTTGACTTAGGGATCTCCCTAGATGAAATGGTTGTTTACAATCCAAACATTCAATATGGTGGCTTAACTGATGAAGAAATTAAAAATGCGAAAGTCATTCTTTGGTATGGATATTGTTCTGTTCACCAAGGTTTTAATAAAGAACAAGTTTTAAAGATTAAAAAAGAAAGTCCAGAAACAACTGTTATCGTTCACCCAGAGTGTAGCTTTGACGTAGTTCAGGCGGCAGATATGAATGGCTCGACTTCATTTATTATTAATACCATCAAGGATGCTCCCAAAGGCAGCTCATGGGCAGTTGGAACAGAAATCAATTTAGTTAACCGTCTTGCTCAGGAATTTCCTGACTTAAACATTACTTCTCTTTCTCCATATCAATGTCTGTGTACAACCATGTACCGAGTAAGACCACGCTGGTTATTAGAAAGCTTAAGGTCAATAAAGAGAAATGATCCCATAAATATTATCAAAGTCCCTGAAAGTGTGAAAAATAACTCTTTAAAAGCTCTCGATAGAATGTTAAAAATTTAGGATAGATATTTTTTTCTAAAGCGAGAGAAAGCAATGATTTACGCAGATTATAACGGTTCTGCTCCTCTACATAAAAATGTTAGAGAATACTTAGCAAAAAGAATACTCGAAGGCCCTTACGCAAATCCAAACGCCATTCATTCCATAGGTAAGAAAATGATCTTTGGTCTTGAGAAGTGTAGAAGAATGTGTGCACAGATTCTTGGTTGTCACTCAGGACAAATAATTTTCAACTCTGGAAGTAGTGAAGGAATCTCACATATATTTCACTCATTACTTGATGGAAAAAACCCTAATGATAAAAAATATATTATTACTTCAGGTATCGAACATTCAGCGGTTGTTGAAGCATGTAATTACTATGCAGCTCGTGGCTTTGAAGTTTATAAAGTTAAAACTCTAAATAATGGTCAAATTGATATTAATGATTTGAAAACTTTTTTAGATAAGAATGGAAATAATACAATCATGCTAAGTATTATGGCCGCCAATAATGAGACTGGTGTTATTCAGCCTTGGCAAGAAGTTAGCTCACTTTGTCAGCAGTATCAAATTCCTTTCTTTTCAGATACCACTCAGTATATTGGCAAGACTGAATTTAATTTTGAAGAATCAGGAATGGATTATGCTGTTCTTTCTGGTCATAAAATTGGAGCCATGGTTGGATCAGGTTGTATTATTGCAAAAGATCCTAGCACTTTAAGTAACTTTATTTTTGGTGGTGGACAAGAAAAGGGCAAGCGTGGTGGAACTCAGAACTATCTAGGGGCTGAAACATTAGCAGTTGCTTTAGATGCTTTTGAAAAAACAAAAGACCATTACAAAAGCCTAAAAGAATACCGCTTAGAATTTGAAAAGAATATTAAAGAAGCTTTCCCAAGTGTTGTTATTATTGGAGAGGAGTCTCCTCGCCTAGCAACCACAACATTGATCTCGCTCCCTGGAGTTCACGGTCAAGCAGTACAAATTGAATTAGAAGCACAAGATATCTTTGTTACAACAAGTAGTGCATGTTCAGATAATCAACCTGAAACTTCAAAAGTACTACGCTCCATGGGAATTGAGGATGTAATAGGTAGAGGTGTCGTTCGTATTTCACTTTGTTGTAGCTCAACTAAAGATGATTACGAAAAAATAGAAAGTGTATTAAAAGACATTTATGCAAAACTAACCAAGATTGCTAGCTTTTAATGAAGTATTATCTCCTCTTAACACTATTAATCCTTCCTTTCTCTTGTTCTACTTTTAAGGACATGGGGCAAAACCAAACTAGTGAAGGACATTTTAGACTTTATACTTACCCAGAAAAAGTATGGCGCTATTTAGAATTAATTAATAAGAAAGAAAAAGAAGAGTTAAAAGTTCTAGATAATGAAAAGCCTCGCTACGAAGATATTATCCTCGTTGCGATAAACGATTTTAACGGAAAGATCGCTCCAACTAAAATTAATTATCTTGATCGTGCTCAAAATACAAATCATGAAATTACGCTAGGTGGGATTGCTGGTTATAAAGCTTACTTTGAAATTCTAAGAAATAAATTTAAAGAAAACGTTCACATCATCTCTAGTGGTAGCTTAGTGGATTCGGACTCTGATCTAAGAGAAGTTATTTTCTATATGAATTATCTAGGAATTGATGTGGCCGGAATTGGAATTGGAGATTTTTCAATTAATTATAAGTACAATTATATGTCTTACCTAGACGAATACTTTAAGCAGGCGAACTTCACTCCTCTACTCTCAAATGCTTTTAATTTGCGCAAGAATGAACAACTAGAACTAGAGCATATCTTCGAATCAACTATCATTAAGGCCGGACGTGTCCAAATCGGTTATATTAATCTGATTGCGCCAAGTGCAGTTGAAAGAATACCAAGTGAAAAAACTAATGGTATTTATTTTGAAAAGCTGCCTGTTAAAATGATTAAACTTTCAAATAAGCTTAGAAAAAAAGGTGCTGATATCGTTGTCGCGATGATCAGTGAAGGAATTGACTGTACTTCTCAACAAGCTCAGGCACTTGGAATTAATGAATACAAAGTAAACTTCTTAGAAGTCGATACAAAGGTTTGTAATAAATTTGAAAATCAAACGATTGAGTCCTTAAAACAATTACCCCCAGACTATATTGATGCGATTGTTACTAACGGTAAGAACTCTAAAGTTGCGAATTATTTTCAAGGTTATCCTGTCATTCAAAACTTCGCTAATGGAACTGACTTCTCTTGGCTTAAA
>CAJXHA010000071.1 GCA_913053615.1 uncultured Bacteriovoracaceae bacterium
TTCTTATTATCTTTTTCATTTTCGATGGTGTACCAGTAGATTTGCCCAAGCCCTGTTGCATCTGGTCCCATCTTTGGAACAACCCCAGAGGGTAATTCGCTTCCTGCTGTAGAAAGCTTCTCAAGAACTCTTGATCTACTCCAATAAAAATCAACATCATCTTTAAAAATTACATAAATAGTGGAAAAGCCAAAGGCTGAAATTCCTCGAATATTTTTAACTCCAGGAATACCTTGCAGCAGGATACTTAATGGATATGTAACTTGTTCTTCAATGTCCTTTGGCGAACGACCAGGCCATTCAGTGAACACAATTTGTTGGTTTTCTCCAATGTCAGGAATAGCGTCAATTCTTGCTGTTTTTAGACTAAAAACTGAAAGTAGAGCGATCAATACAAAAAGTATGACTACGAGAACTCTATTACGAATGGACGCTTCTATTAGCTTTTGAATCATTTCTTGCCCCTCTTAGTGATTATGTCCACCTGAACTTTGTTCTTTCATATCTTCATAACCACCAAAAAGTTGGGCTTGGGCATCAAGAAGAAAATTACCTTCAATAACAACTTCTTCTCCTTCCATTAGTCCATGCTTTACTTCAACGTAACCTTCTGATTCGTGACCTGTGTGAATTTCTTTTGCTCGAAATTGCTTACCTGATACTTTTGTCCAAACGACTTTTCTTTTACCTGTATCAATAATTGCCGTTCTTGGGACAACTAAAGGGTGTCCTTCGAGATTTATTTCGAGTGTTGCATCAGCAACCATTCCTGGCTTAAGTTTTCCAGTTGTATTTTTTATTGTCGTTCTTACTTTTAATGTTCTTGATACCGAATCTAGTACAGGGTTTACAAAGTTAATTTTTCCTTCAAGTATATCTCCAGGAAGAGAGGTGAACTCCAGTTTTACTTTTTGGCCCATGGAAATTAGCGATGCATCATGTTCATAAACATCCATTTCAACCCAGATTTCTGACAAATCAGATAGCTCAAAAAAGTTTTGTCCTTCTTTGAAGTACTTTCCAACAATGGCATTTCTTTTTCTAACAATACCAGTAGCTGATGAGTAAATAGTTATGCTTTTTGGAACCTTATTTCTTTTATACCAAGATTCGTATTGAAATTTTTTGATTCCCCATTGTTCGAGACGTTCTTCACTTTGTTTAAGCATATCTCTGAACTCTTTTGATTTGGATTTAACGTAAGTTTTTCTTGCAATTAGATATTCCTCCCCGGCAGTAATTAGCTTTGGACTGTATAAATCTAATACAGGCTCACCAAGCTTAATGAAACTTCCAGTAGATTCGATATATACTTTTTCTACACGGCCACCAATACGAGCTGGGATATTACTTTCTTTATCCTCAGATTGAAGTACTGTTCCCAGCAATCTAATCTTTTTACTCATCATCATTGTCGTGGCAGGGAAATACTCTGGTTTAAAGTGACTTAATTGAGACTTCCTAAGTTTTACCTTTCCTATAACTTTTCCTGCTTTATTTTCCTTTGGTTTCAAAACCATAGGAGTGCCGTCTATTGGGCATACATCTTCTTTTTCACTTGTGACATCAGGAAAATTCTGACATTGCCAAATATCCTTTTCAGGTACAACCGTCGTCGCTGGTGTTTCTTCGTCACTATCATCAACTTCAACTTTAGTTAAATTCATATGACAAATAGGACATTTTCCTGGCTTATCTTGTTTAATCTGAGGGTGCATCGAGCAGGTATAATAGCTTTTTACCGTTTCCTTAGCGTGATTATGTTCAGAACCACTACTATCTTTATTGGTATTTTTGTCACAACCCACTAGAACCAATGCTAACAAGGCAAAGATCGTAAAATATTTATTCATACAACTTTTCTCCAATAAGGTATTTATATTTAGCTTTTGTCTTTAGTAGTGCAGCACTTAGCTTACTTCTTTTTAGGAGTAAACTTTGAAGCTTTAATTCAGATTGTAGTAGCTCGATATAGCTTGAATCTCCTAGGCTATATGACTTAGAGGTAATTTTTCTACTGTTTTCCGCAAACTTAATTGTTCTTTCATTTAATATTTTTAGTTCTGAGTTTAGTTTCTCAATCTGATGTACTAAACGATCTTGCTCACTTCTTTTAAACTTTCGATAGTTTGCAAGAGTTTTTTCAGCAGAAGCTTTTTCAAACACAGCTTGAGAATGACCAGAGTATTTTTGACCAGAAAAAGGTAATGGAAACGATACCATCGCTGAAACGAAGTCACCCTTGTCGTCTATATTCGATCTTTTTGTGTAGCCAACTGATACAGTTAAGTCAGGCACATAAGCCAACTTTTTTGCAGTTAGCATTTTTGATTTCGCAATAAGTTTAGATTTTAAGCTTAATTCTTTTAAGTCTTTCGTTTCGTTCTCAGATCTCTTAAAGATCGTCCAAGGAATCGTTTCTTTTGAAATAGATTCATTTTTTTTACCTAAAACGTATGAAAGCTTATCTAGTTGTTGCTTTGACTCGTATTCAGTATTACTTAAAAGAGCCTCAAGCTCTGATTTCCTGATCTGAATGTCCAAAAGTGCTTGTTGAGAAATTTTACCATTTGCATAGAGCCGTTTAGAGACTTTGAGTATATTTTTAATCCAATTTAAGTTTTCATTAATAATATTTATCTCTTCATCTAATTTCTTATTTTCAATAAGTATTTCCCAAAAGGATCGAATTAGTTCTTGAGTTTTGTTTTCAGACTCTTGCTTAGTGGCCTGTCCTAAAGCTGCAAAAGCATCTTCAATATTTCCATACTTCGTAGTTAAAGCAACTTTTTGTGCCACACCAAACTCAATACCTGTCATGGGAGTTTCATTATCTTTCAAACTATCTTTAGGGAAGTTCTTAGCAGCAACCCTAAACATTGGATCCCCCCAAGAACCTTTGCTTTCACCTTCTTCAATCAATGCTTTAGATTTTTTCTCTAAAGAACTTACTATGTCATGACTTTTGATTGCTTCAATGGCCTCATTAAAGCTGTAAGAATAAGCATAGCTTGAGTGTAGTATTCCCGTAATAAATAAAAGACCAACTAAAAAATCAGATTTCACTTTAAGGCCTCCAAGGATTCTTTTACCCATTTCTTAATCTCTTCCACTTCTTTTTGTGAAAGTTTAGCATCACTATGCATCCAAAGGTATTTTGTAGGAGGCATTGTTTTTTCAGAGATACTTTTTTCAATACTTTTTAAATCGTTTTCAGGCGAATCATGACTAATAAACGGATAATCATTAGAAAAATCGAGATGAGATTTGGCTTCCTTTATATCTGAATCAATAAGTTGTTTTATTCCAGGTATTTCATAGTACCAAGGAAATACAGTCTGAGATGAATGGCAATCAAAGCAAGATGTCTTAAATATTGGCTTAATTTTCTTTAAGTAACTTGTGTTGATTTTTTTATAAACTACTTCCAATTCTTTACTATCAGCGACTATAGAGTTATGAACAACTTTAGGCGATTTTTTTTTACTGTGATCCTCTCCACCGTGTCCCCATGAATTCTGAATGGTAAATGTGAGCAAAAATAACACTATAGTATTCAAAATTAGCCTCCTAAATTAGTCTTCATCCCCTATTACGAGTCATATTATTATTTTGTGACAAAAAACTTATCTTTTTACTTTAATTGATGTAGTTTTAATTACTTATACCCCACAAGGGTACATATGAAAATAAATATGTCACAAAATTGATGTTTCTATCGTAATAGGGAGTAGGAAGATGATGAATCCGTATTCACATCTTACAGATGAACAACTAATGAGTCTTTATCAAAAGGGTGAAAACATGGCCTTTGAAGTGATTTATAATAGAAATAAGGGACGTATCTACTCCTATCTCAATAAAAGAATATCTGATGATTCGGCAATTGATGAGATATTCCAAAATATTTTACTTAAATTTCACAACTCACGAATGAGCTATGACCCAAAATATCCTTTCGGGAAATGGATTTTTACTATTAGTAGAAGCGAATTACTGGACTTCAGGAAAAAGAGAAAGTTTGTTTATGAAGATTTAAAAGATGAACACCTTGTATCAGAGAACGGTGATACTAGCGAGAAAATTGATTTATATGAAATTAGAAATTTAAGTGAAAATGAAAGGAGTGCAATAGCACTTAGATATTACTCCGAAAAAGACTTCTTAGAAATTTCAGAATTGCTAAATGTATCAGAGTCTAATGTTAGAAAATTGATTTCAAGAGGCCTTAAAAAAGTTCGCTTAAAGTTTACTGGAGGTCAAAATGACTGATCCTTTTAACAACAAAGATTATGAAGATTTTCTTAACTCTGAAGGTATTGAGCCTTCGAAGGAGTTAGATGACAAAATTACTAATTATGTGAAATATGATATGAACCCTGATATGAAAATTGTATTTGTAAAACTACTCGGAATACAGACGTTTATAGGTATTTTAACTTTATTACTTTGCCCACAATTTGAACTTAGCTTAACTAATAACCACGACCTTTATCATTACTTTCATTATACATTTGGGACTTATGGTTGTTTTGCAATCTGTGGAGCTTTGTTTATCGGCAGCGGTGCCATATTTGCTTCTTATTTACTTAAAAAGTCAGAAGTGAGAAAGATTAGGTCAAATAAGTCGTTGTGTTATTTAGCAATTTCTCTGATAGCTGTTTCTCTATTTATATTATTTGGTGCAGAAATCTATTTAGCTGCCGCCCTTGCCTGGTTGATAGGAGCAATTCTTGGTGGCCTCTTGATGGTAGAAATTAATGGCTTTTTTAGAGACTCATTTCTTTCAATCTAAGATTTTGATGTCTTTTTAAGTAGGTCTAATATCTCATCAACCTTTTCTAAAGCATCTTTTTTGGAGTTGGAGTCTATTGCTGAAATTAAGCAACAATTAAGATGACCTTCAAGGACTGAAAGCTCAAGAGATTTTAATGCACTTCTAGCGGCTTTAATTTGAGTGAGAATATCTATACAATATTTTTCATCTTCAATCATTTTTTTTATACCACGAACTTGACCTTCAATTTTGTTGACTCTTGTTAATTGGCTTTTGTGGTCAGCTCCATGCTTGTGAGAGTGTGTCATATCTTTTTTTCCTACCAGATAATTAAAATTTTGTGGACTTATATACCGCATATAATGAATATAATCAAGCTTGACTACCCCTATGGGGTATACTATTATTAATGTTAGGAGATAACTTATGAAAATCTTATTTGTGTCTTTTGTACTTTTTGTGTCTTTAATTTCAAGTGCGATTGCTTCTACTAAAAACATATCCATAGATGTTGTATTGTCACCTGCTGGATCATTTACGATAACTTCTAGCAAAATCAGAGGAGCGGTCTTTATCGACAGTAATAGTGAGCTAAGAGCCAAAAACATTAAAGTTCCAGTAGAAAGCTTAAAAACAGGAATTGAGCTAAGAGATAATCATCTTAAGAAAAAACTAGGCCATGAAAAAGACAAGAAGGCAGTACTATTATTGGTAGAAGCAAAAGGTTCAAATGGCAAAGGTAAGGCCAAATTTCGAGTACTAGATAAAGAGCAGACCGCAGACTTTACCTATAAAAAAGTATCTGAAAAATTAGTAGAAGCCACTTTTTCTTTAAAGTTAGATACTTTTGGTATTTCTGGAATTAATTATATGGGGGTTGGAGTTAAAAATACTGTCAATGTTAAAGTTAAATTACCCTTTAAAATTAAGAAATGAAAATTTATTTAAGCCTAGTAACAATAATTTTATTAGTATCTTGTAATCAATCTACGAATTCAAATTCATTTGATCGAACCTACTCTGAAAATATTGGGATAGATAGATCAACAGCCGCTGGTGAAAGGCTTTATCAAGCCTATACTGCTTTGAAAAACAACTGTATGTCTTGTCATTCCGGCTACCATAATACTTGGTCTTCCTATAATAATGACCAAGCCTGGATTAACTCAGGACTTATTGAAAGTAACGATGCTTATGGGTCAACTCTCGTCATAAGACTTAAAAACATAGGAGGAAATATGCCAAAAGACAACCCCCAAATACCTGAAGAAGACTTTGATAAAATAATAGACTGGATTGAAGGAATATAGGAGTGCATTGAGAGTACGTTACGAGACACCAGATTATCTAAAAGGAATTGCTGTCATCATGATGGTAATTTTCCATTTTTTTTACGATTTAAATCATTTCAAGTTATTTGAAACGGGTATTAGAAAAGATCTTTTTTGGACAATACAGCCCAAAATTATTATTTCATTTTTTTTGATCTCGGTTGGCTTAAATCTTTCAATCACTACCTCAAAAGGAATAAATTTTAAGACGTTCTCTTTTAGAATAATTAAGTTATCAATTTTAGCACTAGGGATAAGTCTCGCGACTTATTTTGTTTTCCCTGGAAGATGGGTATATTTTGGAATACTTCACAATGTGGCAGTCTCCTCAATATTAGCTATTCCATTTTTAAAACGACCAAAAATATCTTTACTCACTGGTATCTCTTTAATTTCTCCTTCACTTTTTTTAGGATATAAATACCCTTTTATTTCATTAAGTAAGAAGCCCGTTGATCATGTGGCTTTATTTCCATGGTTTGGTTTAGTTCTAATTGGCATTTTTTTATATTCTATAGGATTACATAAATTAGAAATACCAAATCATAAACTCAAGAAATATATCTGCTACCTAGGAGAAAAATCATTAGTAATTTATTTCTTACACCAAATGATACTTTTCCCAACTATTTACTTAATAAGTAGACTTCTTTAACTTCTTATTCTTACAAGATTCATTCAGTAACCAACTGAAAATCCTCTTCCTTTCTGTCCAAAAATCAATTTCAGGATGAAACTGAGTACCGAGAATAGGTCTACCTTCAAACTCTAACGATTCAGCAATTTTTCCTCTATTTGAAAAAGAAGTTAATTTTAAATGCGGCCATCTTTCTTGATGATGTTTTTTAAAATAATTTACTCTAATACCTTGGTGGTGATACTTATAGCCTCTAAATTGGTCGTATTTCAATATAGACTTTAAAAGACTATACCTATCCGTAATCTTGACTCTATCAAGTAAATATCTTCTATTTTTTATTCCAAGTTCCTCCTTTATATCAATATATAGTGGAACACCTTGTGATACAGCAAGCATTTGCATACCTCTACAGATTCCTAATAATGGTAAATTCTTAGTATTTGGGTCTGAAAAATACCTTTTTAATAATCCATACTCAAAAGGGTCTCTTCGCTCACCTTCTTTACTATAATCAACTAAGTAATCTAATCTCTCTAAATGGTCTCTAAGTTCAGGCTCAACTTTATTTTTATAGTATTTAGGATCTATGTCTGCCCCTCCTGGAATTACTATCCCATCAACCTTATTTAAGTTATAATCTTCAGGATTTTGACTTAAATCTAGGATGTGTAATCTATAACCTTTTTTTCTAGCAAATCTTTTAAGAGCTTTTTTATAAAAGTACTTGCATTTTGTAGTACAACCTATCTTCAATATTTGATCTTTCTCCAAGGAACAAGTTTCAGCAAACGAATTAAAAGACAAAAATAAAAATGTAGTTATTATAATTTTTGAAACCATAACAATACCCCCTATAGGTATTATCATATTGATAATTTTATTGTTTTCAATAGAGTGGTAAATCACGACACATTTAACTGAGTTAAACGGGTAATTTAAAACATATAATTAAATCCAATTTGCCAAATACTAGATTTATAATCTTTTAAATCTCCAATTGAGATATCAAGCTTAAAATGTGATTTTCTCCAACTGGCAAGAATGTGATAGCCATATGAAAAATTATTTGTGTCTTGAATAGAACCTCCTGTAGGAGAAGCATATTCAGCACGATGATAAACGAGAAGTGGCCCTACACCAAAGCTTACTAATTCCTTTGGCTTCCAAAAGACTGAGGATGTTGATACAAGAGCGTCCACAGGAACACTACTTTGATTATACTTTATCGAAGTAGAATCTTCACCGACAGTAGCAGTCATATAAGCGTAGCAAAAGTCAGTGGCCATCCCCCAGTAAGCATTTTCATAAGTAGTACCAACTCCAACACATAAACCCTTTTCTTTTGAATAAAGTGGTTCTTCAACTCCCGATTGATCTGTTAACTGAAGGCGATAATTCCAAGTGATAAATCTTGCTGTAGCATAATAATTTAATTTAAATTGTTCATTTTTAATTTGAGTTAATAAAGAATTATATTCTTCAGACACTTCATCAAAATCATAATCATCCAAATCAAAGTCATCTGATTTGTTTATAATTTTCATAAAAAGCTCTTCATCTCTTTTAATAACAGTTTTAGTAGATTTCGTTCTTTTTAAAATAAAGTCTAATTTCTTATACAAGAGAACTTGAGTATTTTCAGGAATCTCTTCCATTTTTAAAAGATCTCCATAGTTTTTGAATTTACTTTCAATTATTTTATCGACAGATTTTTCACTAGCGCAAATAGAAAATGAAATAAGTACTAGAGACAATCCAAGGAATATACTCTTTAGACGAATTAAAACCATAAGTGTAATTGCCCCCCAAAATCCCAGTTATCTTTTGTTGCTGAAGAATCACTAAAATTCTTAGTATTATATATATCAAATCTGACTTCAACACCTTGAAATGGAAAAACTTGAAGACCAGGGCCTAAGCGAAATGTTTCATTTTCTTTTTCAGTGTCAGGTTTAAAGTATTCAAAAGTAAAAAGTGTAAACACTCCTCTATTTAAAAGTAAGTGATTCTGTAAAAGTCCATAATAGGATTGTGTGTCTAGTTTTGTAGATACAATTTCTTGGCTTTTCTTACCAAGTTCAAATAATACACTAGACCCTTTTGAAAAACCTATTTTTGTATGAATTGCTGCGAGATCATTTTTGATGTGGTCTGATTCAGATTTAAGGATAGAAATTCCTGGCTTAAATTTATTTGAAAAATCATATTCAATTTTTGCTGAAACACCTTTTTGTCTTAAATCACTAGCTTGATCTAAGTTCCCTAAAAATGGATGAATACCAATTTCAAAGTTTTCTTTCATAAGATGAACTAAAACTCCGTGTGTTTGATCATTTTGAGCTAATCCTGTAACGGACCTACTAAATGCAATATGATCCGGAACTCTAATTCCAAATACCTTGTCCATCATTCCAATATAGACACCATAATTCTTATTTGGTCGTATTCCAATATAATGTTCACGGGACCTATAATTACCAACATCTTTTCCTTTTTGTGATCTTGGTGTAGGAGCATAGCCATAAGAAATTGATGCTATATACTTATCCGTTTTGTCGAGTTTAATTACGAGGTTAACATCAGCTTGCATATGTATTGTTTCATATTTGGCTTCATCTTTATTGATATCTCGACCATATCTTAAGCCACGATAATCTACAGAGGGCCGAACTCGGCTATTAAAAGCCTTCATATATAAAAACCCACTCTCTTCTGCAATTTTTTCTTCTGACTTATCTTTATTATGTATAATCCAACGATTTGAAATTGCTGTTGCTGATAGGGCCCTTCCATAATCGGTAAGAGGACCATTACCGTATGGATTGTAATGACAAGTCATACATGAAGTGTATCCATATCCAATAAAATTTGGATATGCCCACAAGTCTTGAAAAAAGAAAGTCACCATAAAGGTGACTAAGATCAGCCTAAAATGTTTCATTGTTATAATTAGCTACCCAGAGAATATACACTAGATAGCTCAAATATCTTCAAGGAGTTTCTATATTAAAGTTCGTGACATTCAAAAGGGTCATTAGCATCATGTCTATGGCATGAGTATGAAATAGACTTGTTATCTTTAAGGTAAACTTTTGCCTTAATTCCACCTGAAACAGGCCAAGCTTTAATTCCTGTAAAAGAATCCACAACATCATGGGCCTGAGAAGTTTTAAACTCTTTTAAAGTTTCTGTAACTGCTTCATTTGTATCATCAATACTTGTCGTATCAGCGAAAGCAAATGAAGACATTGCCAATGCAGTAATTAAAATTAATTTTTTCATTTTTCTCTCCTTGTCTATTGAGAATTTATTATTAATCTAGGGGTTCATCCCACCCAGGTTCATTATCATTTCCGGGCTCACCATCATCATCACCGGGTTCACCATCATCATCACCGGGTTCACCATCATCATCACCGGGTTCACCATCATCGTCGCCACCGGGTTCACCGTCAACATCACCAGGCCCATCATCATCGTCTCCTGGGCCATCGTCATCATCGTCACCGTCTTCACAATCATCTGGAATAGAGTTGGGAGTTTCCTTTGGAGCACATGCTTCAATCCATTTTTTTATGAACTCTATTTCAACATTTGAAAGTGTCCCATCTACAGGCATTTCTCCATCTTCCACACTTAAAAACAACCTACTTTTTTGAGGCTTTCCTTTAACAAGAAGAGGAATAAAGCGATCAACCATTGTTGAATCGTATGTTGTAAAATCAATAGGATCATTATTGGGCTTAGCATCAGGTCCCGAGTGACAAGACATACACTTAGGTTTCAAAATATATTTTTGTAATGAATTAAAGTTTAACGGTGCTTCCCCTGTAGCGAGTTGGTTTCTTCTAACAAGATCATCTTTTGACTTAAAGGATAAATCTGACGGGCTTCTTTTACAAGAAGCTGAAATGACTAAAATAAATATGACTAGTAGAACTTTTATCATCAGATTTATAATATACAAAATTACTTCTCCTATGTAAACTACCCCATGGGGGTATTGTAAAATTTTCTCTAATTGTAAGACTATTAAAGAAAAAGACATGCTAACTACATGTCTCTGATTTATAGATTAAAATCTAATTTTAATTCCAAAACCAACAGAGTTATTGCCATTTTTATCTGTAGAAAAGTTTAAACCAATACTAGTTCTTCTAGACAATACATAATTGGCTTCAGTTCTAAAGTTCCAATCAAATTGATCTTTATAACTTACCTCTGGTTCCAAATCTAAAACAATAGGTCGTCCTCTAAACTCTACTAGTGGTATTGACTTCCTCAGTCTTACAATGGCCTTTCCATCATTTCTTAAAAAACCTTCCATTTCAACGTTTCCAGGAAGGTTATAAGCAGCAGTTAAAGCAGCATAAACTTTTTGATCTTCTACAACGACACCTGTACCAACTGCAAAGAATCTATCAAGATATCTTTTAAACATTACCTCTGCTTCAAAATTATCAATATCATACTCATCGACTTCAAGCTCCATATCAACTTGGTAGCGACCAGCATTAACTCTTACATCTAGCATAGCAGAATTCGTATTAAGACTTGTCTCAGTTCTCCAAAAAGCATCAGTATCCTTAGTCATATAAGAACCCCATTTTTTTTGGTCTTCTTCTAATTCAGGAGTTTGTACAAAATCTTCATACTTTACCAGTCGGGCCATTCCCATTTTCATGTGATAAAGATTGTGACAATGTAAGAACCAAACACCTGGTTCATTTGCATGAAATTCAATTGTTACAGTTTTCATCGGAGCAACATCAACAGTGTGCATAAGAGGAGCATAGTCTCCTTGCCCATTAAGAACTCTAAAAAAGTGTCCATGTAGGTGCATCGGATGGTGCATCATCGTTTTATTAATATATCTAAAAGTAATTACTTCATTTTCTCTGATGGTAATGTACTTATCTTCAGAAAAAGGTTTACCATTTATATACCAGGTGTATCTCTCCATATCACCTGATAATTCAAGATCTATAACTTGCGCTCTTACTAAAGAGTCATCTAAATTTGTTGGTTCCACTGACTTCAGCATTTCGTACTTGAGTTGCTTAGTCTTACCCATTGGAGGCATTGGCATATCATGATCATCACCCATTGAGCTCATTTCATGGCTCATTCCACTATGATCCATCCCCCCATGATCGCCATGATCTCCGTGGTCATCATCATCGTCACCTGGTTCATCATCATCCCCAGGCTCGTCGCCATGACCACCACCGTGACCTCCTCCATGATCCATTCCACCGTGATCCATTTCATAAGTAGAAAGAGGTATTTTAACAGGTGCCATTTCCATTTCACCCATTCCAAACATTAGACTTGCTGAACCTGTTCTGTCTTGAGCAGTAATTTTGGCTTCAAACTTCTTCATCATATGAGGTACTTCAAAAATAACATCATATGTTTCAGCAATCCCTACCAATAATTCGTTTACCTTAACAGGTTGAACTGCCATTCCATCTTTTGTAATAACCTTAAAATTTCTATTATTTCCAATATTAAAGTAAAAGTAAGTAGAAGCTGAAGCATTAATGATTCTAAATCGTACCTTTTCTCCGTGCCTTACATTTTTAAGCATTGATTTAATTTTTCCATTTATTAAATAAGCATCATAACCTACATCACTAAAGTCCATCGGTCCCATTCGAGATAATTCACCATCTATATACTTATCTAGATTTCCGTTTTTATAGGCTCCCCATACAGTTCCAAGAAAATCCTTTTTTAATAAATCTGCATTCTTAAGTTGTTCTTCCTCCGAAAGACTTTCAACATAATTTTTTACAACTGCCTTCTTCATATCACTTTTCTTTAGGCCGTAATAGTGTCCATCTTTTTTAAGGTTATATAAAACATCCATTGGGTGCTCATTAACCCAATCACTCATAACAAACACATAATCATGATCGACTTCTTCTATCGGCTGATCGTCTTCGATAACGATGGCTCCATAAAGACCCCTCTGCTCTTGAAGTTGAGTATGTGAGTGATACCAATAAGTTCCTGTATGCCTAATAGGAAATCTAAAAATATGTTTAGATTTTGGAGCAATAATTTTTGTATTTGAAAACTGAGGTCCATCTTGCTCATAAGGAACCAAAAGGCCATGCCAGTGGAGTGTCGCAGGCTCATCAGTATCATTATGAACAGTAATAACTGCATCATCTCCCAACTTAAACCTAAGAGTTGGGGCGGGAATAGCAGCTTCCTTTGGCGCAGGCCAAGTCTGAGAGATCCCTAAAGCATGCTTTACATCAACACCTGTAAAGTTAGCAGTGATATTTTTAATTCTTAAGTCATAGAACCTTTCTGCTGCAGATACCTGCAAAGAAAGAAATAAAAAAATAAAGGCACATAAGCCACTGAAATTACGAAACATAAAACTCTCCATACAGTCTAATTGACTCATTGTGTCATTTTACAGCTGTAAAATCTACTTATATTGGATACCTGTGAATTATTTACTTACCCCTGGGGGGTAGATAACGTGGTATTAATAATTGATCTATAGATAAAGCTAAGATTAGTGGCGTTAGCTCTAACACTTTTGAATAAGCTTATTCTCCAATTTGGATCCAAAAACATTTCTAATGTA
>CAJXHA010000072.1 GCA_913053615.1 uncultured Bacteriovoracaceae bacterium
TGCTTTAAAGGGTTAAGAGTGAAGATTATGCAGAGGAAAAATTTCTGGCCTATAAAAGAGATGAGAAATTAGTTAGAAAGTGGGCTCATCCTGGTATGGAGAACTTAACTCATAGAATCGGTGGTCTTGAAAAGCAAGTCGATACTGGAAATGTTAGTTATGACCCAGCCAATCATCAAGAGATGGTACGCTTACGTGCAGAAAAAGTTGCCAAGGTTGCAGACTTTATTCCTGAGCAAAGTCTAGAAGGGGATAAAGATGGTGATGTTCTTATCGTTTCATGGGGAGGCACATATGGTGCTACTCACCAAGCAGTCCATAAGCTTAGAGCACAGGGTAAGAAAGTTGGCTTAATGCATATGCAGTACTTAAATCCTATGCCTAAGAATACAGAAAGTATTTTAAAGAGCTATAAGAAGATAATTGTTTGCGAGTTAAACTGTGGGCAATTAAAGAATCTATTAAATAGCACATATAATGTAGGTGCCATTGCTTATAATAAGGTGCAAGGTCAACCATTTAAAATTAGAGAATTAGTACAAATGGTTGAAAAAGAATTAGAGAATAAATAAGAAGAGAAAACTATGAGTGAAACATATAAGAAAAAAGACTTTGTAAGTGATCAAGAAGTGAAATGGTGTCCCGGTTGTGGTGACTATGCCATTTTAGCGGCTACACAAATGGCCATGGCCCAATTAGGAATTGCACCTCATAAGACAGCAGTGATCTCTGGTATTGGTTGTTCATCACGTTTTCCTTATTATATGAATACCTATGGTATGCACACTATTCATGGTCGTGCTCCAGGCTTTGTAACGGGATTGAAATTAACTAATCCAGAACTAAGTGTATGGATGATTACAGGTGATGGTGATGGGCTAAGTATTGGTGGAAATCATCTGGCACATATCATTAGAAGAAATATAGATGTTAATATTATTTTATTTAATAATGAAATCTACGGTCTAACTAAAGGGCAGTACTCGCCAACTTCTCAAGTAGGACTTAAAACAAAATCCACCCCTTTTGGCTCTTTAGATCGTGCATTTAGTCCTATGAGCTTTGCTATGGGGGCAGGAGCAACTTTCTTTGCACGTACGATGGACACAGATCCTAAGCACATGATTGAAGTAATGAAGGCAGCTCATGAGCATAAAGGAACAAGTGTTATTGAAGTTTTCCAAAACTGTGTCATTTTCAATGATAAAGTTCATGATAAATATACTAATCGTAAAACTCGTGATGATCATACAGTTAGAGTAGAGCACGGCAAGCCGCTTATCTTTGGGAAAGAAAAAGACCAAGCTCTAAGATTGGCAGGACTGAGTTTGGAAACAATGACTCTTGAGGAAAATAATGAAACTCTTAAAGATGAGATTCATATTCACGATGAAACAGATAAGACACTAGCTTTTCTCTACTCACAAATGAATGAAATTATACCGATGGGTGTTCTTTTAAAAACAGAAACAGATAAGACTTATGACCAAGCGGTACATGAGCAAATTGCCCATGTTAAAAGCACATCACAAAAGAAATCTTTTAAAGATCTACTTTATTCTGGAGATACCTGGGAAGTAAAGTAAGTTAATTAGAAGCAACTCCAGACCCAATGGCACTGGCAGGTGTCTTTTTAGGATAATTTGGTGCTCTTATATATTCCGGTGCTGGAGCCACATAGGCGGTGTGCTCAGCACATGTACTCTTTAGAGTTTCAAATTCATTATCACTAAGTTCACTCCCTTTAACGAATCCATAGTATTGATGATGAGTCAGCTTTTTAGGCCAATATATGTTTGAGTATTTACCACCTGGCTTTAAATCAATTTTTAGATCTAAGAAGTTATCTCTCTGTTTAGTTTGATAAGTATGTGAATTTAAAATTTCTGAAATCCACTGTTTATGATCATCTGTTGTAAAAAACTTTTGCCAATACTCCTTACCATTAAGTTCAAAGCGCTCATTTAGCTTTGTGATTCTTTCAAATTGCTGGCACATAGATTCATTAATTGTATTACAATTGAGGACCACTTGCGGGTACTCCTTATTTACATCATCACTTGCCATAAATCGTTTATACTTAGGGTCTATTTTTCTTTTTTCTACATGACCTTCGCAAATGGTACGATCTTTTAGTTCATAACCATCAAAGTTTACAATACTTGCAATTACCTTTTTCTTTCCACTCTTATCTATGCCATCACGAATGATTTCTTCTATTCTAACAACTTTTTTAGAAGCACTTCGATAGATCTTGGTTGTAAACCAATAATTTGCATCTGGGTATTTCCCTTCATAAACCTCAAGCTTTCCATTTCCATTCCAATCACTAATATAATCCACTGGAGCTAAGTCTTTTAAAACCTTTGATTCCGGGTGCACCATTGTCTCTTTATGAGTAAGCCTAAGAATATCTATCTGATTTAATAAAACAGAAGTGATGTCATTTGTTTCAACTTTCTTAGGAGCAGATAATAAGTGCTGCAAAGGAGCTGAGTTGGTTTGGGCAAATAGGAAAGAAGAGTAGAGAATAATTATTAGTGTTTTCATTACTCTATTATAAAAGCTCTTAATGAAGAAATTTGTAGAGTTTTGGTAATGGGCATATTTTTAATAACTTAGAGTATTTGAGGTACCCATTTAAGCAAAAAAAAAGGCAACATTCGTTGCCTTTTTGTATTTTATAGCTCCAATCCAGAGCTTAAACAAAATATGTGTCATTGATTCTTTTAGAGGGGGAACCAATGAGCAGTGTGTGTTGGTGTCTTCAAAAAGACTCACACAACTTATAATTCAAAAGCTTTTTTGTCTTATATAAATAGTAAATAGAACTATCGAATTTTTATATAGGACAAAGCTATTTCTAAAAAAATTTATTTAGTTTATTAAGAAATCTTAAGTATAGAGCGAATCTTTGAACCTAACTAATTTATAAAAAATTGTAAAATTTGATTTTTGGGTCATTATGGCCCTGCTGGTGTCATAATAACAAACAAAAACTTACTGATATCAGTAACTTACAGCTTGAATGTAAGAATTTTAATTGTAATTTCAAATAGTTAATTAGAAATAATTATGTTTTCTTACATCTTAACGCACTGTGTAAAAAGGTAATACGTTATTTCACACCCTTTTGTAGTATGTTATTTTGTCTAAAGTTTGATGAATATCATATGTGAATTTGCTGGAAGTAATTTCTGAAACCAGCACTAATAGGAGACCAAGAAATGAAAAAGTACTTATTACCACTTTTGATGGCCGGGGCTGCTTTTGCACAGAGCACAACTAGCGTATCAACTTCAGAGACAACTCTGAAAGAGTCCATCATGGACAAACTTAAGAAGAACACTTCAATGAGTTACTTCTCACAAATGGCAGGACCTGGATTAAAAACACCTTTAGACACAAATTCTCTTGATGGTGAAAATAACCCAGAAGTTGGTAGTCCAATTTCAATTTGGAACCAAGTAAGTCTTAGATACCAAATGACTAAAGATGTACGCTTTGTAATCAATGGTCGTTTTGAGCAGTACTTAGGTAGAAGATTAGATGGTGATGGGAAAGCAATTCAAAACACTGAAGGTTTAAACCCAGTAACAGGTTTTGCTATTAGACACAAGTTTACAGATAAGTTTTCTTACTCAGGTGGTTTAAATACAATTTTAGCTAATGTTGAAAAAGATACACAAGAAGAAGGTTTAGTTGCAAACCCAGGTGGTTTCCAAACTTTTATGTATAAAGTAAACGATAAATTAACAGTTGGTTCATGGGTTTCAGCTCGTGCCCACTTCTATGATAATGCAGAAAGAAACTCTGAGCAAAAGAGATGGGATCTTTGGATTGCACCATTTGCTGAGTATTCAATTGCAGATAATACATACCTTAGAGGGTGGATTGGTCAAGATTATGATCATGATACTGAAGGATCATTCTTTGCTTCAACAAATAGAGGTAATGATGCTGGTTTAGGCGTTGATTTTGGAATTAATAAACACTTTGGTGTTTATCCATATATTGAAATGTCATGGGCAGATAGAACAGCTGCTGATGATGTAACAATTTCTACTGATAGTGCAACTATTGGAGCTTGGTTCTACGGATCAATCTTCTAATAAATGGTAATAAGTAAGTGCAAAGAAAGCCTCACAGATGTGGGGCTTTTTTTGTTTTAAAATGGAAGAGTATTTTTAATTATTTTTAGTGATGGTTTTCGATATAATCACTATTCTTATAAAAGCTCACACCCTCGTTTTTCTCCATGCATAGTTTTAAATCCCAATCAGACTTAACTCCATAACATAGTCGATCCTTACCATCCACGAGGATATTAGTAGAATAATTTCGCTTAAAAGCATCTTCGATTTTTTTATCTTTGAACCTAAGCCAACGAACACCACTAAAGGGTGTGCCTTCATAATCGGCCTTAACATTGTATTCATCTTCTAGGCGAAATTTAACAACTTCAAATTGAAGAGCACCAACAGCTCCTAGCATCTTTTCACCAGTGGCCTCTCTAAAAAATATTTGAGTCGCGCCTTCTTCACTTAATTGTTTAAGTCCTTTATCAAGGTGCTTTGCCTTTAGTGGGTCTTTAAGAGCGACTTTTTTAAAGAGTTCAGGTGCAAAAGAGGGGATACCTGTGTATTGAATTTTTTGTCCCTCTGTAAATGTATCTCCAATTTGGAATTTACCAGTATCATGGATACCGATAATATCTCCTGGATAGGCCTCTTCAACCAATTCTCGATCACGAGCTTGAAAGATTTGTGGACTGGCAATCTTAATCTCTTTTTCTGTTCTTGTATGAAAGATCTTAGTATTTCTTTTAAATACTCCAGAGCATACCCGCATAAATGCAATTCGATCACGGTGCTTTTTATCCATATTGGCTTGAATTTTAAAAATAAAGCCTGAAAATTTCTTTTCTTTTGGATCAACTATTTCCTCTGCCGAGTCAAGCTCATAAGGTGCTAGTTTTACTTTTCTCGCTCTTGGTGCAGGTGCATGATTAGTAATCATATCGAGCACTTCTTTAACACCAAAATTATAAAGGGCAGAACCAAAAAATACTGGTGTTTGGATACCTTCAAGATACATCTCTTCACTAAATGGCTCGATTAATTCTTCTACCATTTGTAGATCTTCTTTTAATTTTTCAATAATGGCAGGTCCTGCAAATTTAGCTAGTTTTTCATCATCAAGATTACTGGCATCGATTATCATAGGTTCCATTGGATTCTTAGAATCTTTAAAAGAGCGTACCTCTTTTGTTCTAAAGTCATAAACACCCTTAAAATCAACTCCGTCTCCAAGAGGCCATGTCATGGGAACACATTGAATACTTAGTTTCTTTTCAATATTATCAATTAATTCAAATGGGTCTAATGAGTCACGGTCAAATTTATTTATAAAAGTAATAACTGGCGTATCACGTAATCGACAAACATCCATTAACTTCTCAGTTTGTCCCTCGACACCTTTTGCACCATCAATCATCATAAGTACTGATTCAACTGCAGTAAGTGTTCGATAGGTATCTTCAGAAAAATCCTTATGTCCTGGAGTATCTAAGAGGTGAACTGCTCGCTTATTATATTCAAAACTCATAACTGAAGAAGTAATAGAGATCCCACGATCTTGTTCCATTTGCATCCAGTCTGATTTGGCATAATCTCCAGACTTTGATTTAACCATCCCTTCTTGAGAGCGAACAACACCTCCAAACCAAAGAAGCTTCTCTGTTACAGTAGTCTTACCCGCATCCGGGTGAGAAATAATAGCAAATGTGCAGCGCGGCAGTCGTTCCATAAAATCAATACCTTAAAAATAGTTAAAAATTATAATTTTTGTTTTACCAAATAAAACACGTTTTGACTGCAAGAAATAGAAGTTTGTGAGAGCTAAGACTTTATAAAAAAGAGTGCTAAAAAACCTATAAAAGCTGGAAGAGCTTGAATCATTGCTGCTATTTTACTCTCAGGAGAAGAGACTAATAAAACAATACCTGCACCAGTGATAATGAGTAAAATAATTTGTGCGATAGCTTTACCAATAAGTAGGTTTCCACTTTGGATAAGGTAGAGTGAGTAAATTAGTGCAAGGGCCAAAAAAAGATTATAAAACCCTTGGTTTAATGCCCAAATCTTAACGGGGGCAGCACTTTCTTGAGAGAGGCGAAACTCCCTTAAGACTTCAGGTTTCATGAAATCAATAGATTCTAATTTAAAAAAGAAACAATGAAGTAGGGCAGTAATTGCAATAAAAATCTTGGCCAATAAAAGCATAAAAGTCCTTCTATCTTAAGCATATGGTATTTATGTTTAGATAGAAAGACTTTTATTTATTTCATTTAATTATAATACAAGTGCATATTGTTTATAGCTGTACTCTTTATTTCAAATAGATCGTCATTCATTTGTGAGATAGAATATTCTAGGTTTTCAATAACAATTCCCTTGTATGAATTTTCTGTATGTCTTAGCTGAATTAATAACTCACTTGAATCAAAATAATGAGTTTCAAAACGAGCTAGTTTTTTTTGTAATTCATTTAGTTCATCCTCTTCTGTCGCATAATGAATTTGAACTTTAAATTTTTCCACTTCATCATGAATATCCTTAATAATTTTGGCATAGGCCAAGTATTCACTTTGATGAACTTCTTTGAATGTATTTGATATTGATTTTTCCATAAATAATATCCCTAATAAGAAAATGATTAGTAATGCATTTTTAGAAACAAGAAATTGCATCTAATTTCTCCTGAAACTTCTCCTCTGGGTGAAAGCGAGTTTTTAAACAAATTGGCTTCACAAAGAGGTTTTTGGCATCTTCTTCAAATCTATTTTCACAAGTAAGTGCGATGTGATCATAAATACCTGCTTCAGGATAGTGTAGATCTAGCGCCTTAATGTATTTAGGAGTAAAGATATGATAATCACTAATGATAAGATCATAATACTTTGGATTAAATCTTAATTCCCCAGTAATTTTTTTAAAGGCCTGATCTGGATAAAACTCAATATCGATCATTGTATTTATATTAATCGAATAGAGGAGAGTTTTAACTTTGTTAATATAATCTAGATTATTATGAACAATTAAAGCTCGATTAATCGATTTAAAATTACTCATGATAAGACTCCTTTTATGTCATTAATTAATTTTAATGAACTGGATTTTGCACATTTATTTCTTTCATTCTTTTTATATTTAATTCCATTATGGAAAAAATTGATTTTAATATTAAAATGACCATTATGGTCTTGAGAGATAAAAATCTCTGGTCTTGGAATCCCAATCATATATAATTGGGCAAATAAAAAGTTCTTTGTTTCAAGAATAATTTTAGTGTTTTGATTTTGCATAATCGAGTCCTGACCAATATTGAATAAAATTAATATTGTTATATAGGTTTAAAAGTGACTTATCGATCTGTTCACTTTCAACTTCTCTCCAATTAATATATTGCTTATTCGACTGCTCTAAAATACTTTCTAGGTGCATAAGATCTTTATGAGACTCTTCAAAAGATTCATTCACTTCCTTAGAAGTTAGGTGTTTACTGTAAATTTCTGACTCTAGGCTCATAAGTTTTCTCGCTAAACTTTTGTATTCAATCATTAAGTCTGTCTTTGATATATCTTGGGTTCCAAATAATACTTCATCTGAAATCATATATTTCTCCTTGGTATTGGCTAGTTGAGGGCAGGTGATACGAGTTCATGAAATAAGTTGAACTCGATAGGTTTAGGTATAATATCTACGTTAACGTTATTACTCTTATTTTCTTTTAAAAATATCTTCGAAAGAGATAATGCAGACACTAAGAGGCATTTTGTGTCAGGAGAAATAAACTTGCAGTGATTAACAACTCGCAAACCAGATGTATTATTTAAGAGCACAATATCAGAAATAATAAGATCATAGTTTTTTTCTCTTGGATTATTTATCGTTTTATCAAAACGATAAATCCCATGGTGTTCATCAAGTTCTCGATCAATTTCTATATTTTCATTAATCTCTAATAATAATTCTTCTATAATAGAAAATTGAAAATCATCATCTTCTAAGACTAAAACTTTCTTATAATCTTTACTAAAGAACTCTCTAATCTCTTCGTTACTTATTAAATTAGAATAGTTTTCAAACTGCTCACTTGTATAAGCATTAAAAAAACCATTAGTATGCTCTTGTAAATGTGTTGCTTGTCCAAATTGCATATAAGCCTCCTTGCTTACAGGTATAATAGTTGCATCTTGTGTGCCATTCATTTGTGGTCGTAATTTCAACGGCTTGAACTGTTTTGTCTCGACTTTGTGTCCTAAGTTGCCCCATTCTATGAGACAAAAAAGGACACAAAATCAAGTTGAGAAAACTATTTAGCTCCCTATAAACTTTCATAGTTTGCCTCAATATCCCCAAGCTTTTTTGAAAGATTTGCAATACTCTTTTCCGTGAATAATTGCCCTTCAATTCTATTGCTCTTAGCAATGGCCTCGAATTTTTCAATTTGCTTGATTATGGTGCTTACAATGTATTGTCTTTGAGAACTAATAGGTTTTACTTCCGTAAGAATTCTATTCATACTCATTTTATAGCTATCAATTTGTACTTGCATTCTCTTATACTCTTGCTCGTAGACATCTTTTTTTGTAACTGGAATAGTTGAGTGATAGTCCGCGTAGCCTGTTTGGATAAGAGAAACTAATAAGAATAATGTTAATCCTAATAAAATATAAGATAAGAAATTTGCACTGGGGTTTTGCATACGATTAAGCATATAGATACTCCTTTATACTAAAATAGGCTCAAGTTTTTGATAAAGTGCTCTTAAGCTGATTGGCTTATTCAAAAACTCATCTTGAGCTTTTTTAAAAGCATACCGATTTTCATATTTTTCTTTTTTATTTGAAGAAATTAGTATTGTTTGAATATTGGGGTATTTCTTTTTGCAAAATTGAATGACTTCAAATCCTGATAAATAAGAGTTGAGTTCAATATCACAAATAACAACATCATAAAGATTCCCTTTCGTATTTCGCTCTTTTATATTTTTAATGGCAACCTCAGGATTACCAGTTGTGTCTATTTGAATATTTTGGTCAATCTCATTAATTGCTGTTTTAAGAATTTCTATTTGATATGGATCGTCATCTAAAATTAAGATGGTTTTAGAATAAATTCTTTTTAATAATTTAATGATTTCTTTATCTTCCATTTTAAATTTTCCACTCATTGATAACTCCCTTTAATTTTTCACCCAAATTGTGAATTTTTCCTTTTGCACAAGTTTAGAGAAGCAGGATTGGTGCCAAAAGATATGAACCCTTATTCCAAAGAGTTAGCATTTATCTAATTGTGCTGTGACCATATTTGGGACATAATTATGGGACAATTTGGGACATGATAAGAAGGACTGTCTTATGATTTTAATACTAGATGATGATCAGAATATTATAACTTCACTTGAAGTCATGTTTGATGAGCTAGGTGAAAAGTACATATCCTTTCTTTCATCTGAAAAAGCATTAGAGTATTTTATTCAAAAGAAAGGTAAGGGAATCGACTTAATAATTTGTGATTATATGCTTCCCAATATGGATGGAATTACTTTTTTAAATCAACTAGAACTCTCTAAATATAATATTCCAAGTATTATGATTACTGCTCATGATAAGAATGATGTTGCAATTAGTGCTCTTGAAGCAGGTGTTTATGATTATATTACTAAGCCCATAAACTTTAAAGAATTAGCCATTCTATGTAAGAGGGCCATGCGCCAAAAAGAAATTAAAGAAGAAAATACCAAATTAAATAAGAAAATAAATGAATTAGTAAATCCTAAGGTGAATTTAATTGGTAAGACCAAATCCATGCAGGCCATTAAGGAGACTATTAATAAAGTAGCTAAAACCAATGCGAATGTGCTTATTACAGGTGAGACTGGAACCGGTAAAGAAGTCATCGCAAAGCTTATTCATGCTAAAAGTAATAGAAGTGAAGCACCACTAATCAGTGTTAATTGTGCTGCTATTCCAGAGCATTTATTAGAGTCTGAGTTATTTGGACATAAAAAAGGTGCTTTTACAGGTGCAGACTCTGATAAACTAGGCCTATTTGAAGAAGCCAATAATGGCATAATGTTCTTAGATGAAATTGGTGATATGCCATTACAATTACAGGCGAAACTATTACGAGTGCTGCAAGAAGGAAAAATCAGAAAAGTAGGAGAGAATAAGGAAGTTAGTGTTGATGTAAGAGTCATTGCAGCAACTCATAATAATCTTTTTGAAAAAATTGAAAAAAAGGAATTCAGAGAAGACTTATTTTATCGATTAAATATTATTAATATTATGATTCCTCCTCTTAAAGAAAGGTATGATGATATTCCACTTTTGGTTGATTTCTTTTTAAAGAAATACTGTTCAAAACAAAAACTAACTCAAAACGCATTAAAAAAACTGCTTACATATAAGTGGCCTGGAAATGTTAGAGAGCTAGAAAATATAATTGAAAGAGCATGTATTATGACAAAGGAAAACGTGATCGATGAAAGTGATATTATCTTCAATACACAGTATTCGACTGATATTCAAGCAAGTGGCACGGATTTGATGACCCTTAAAGAAAATGAGAAAAAATATATTGCAAAAGTTCTAGAGCATACTGAATTTGTAAAAGATAAGGCAGCACAAATTTTAGATATTAATCGTAAAACGTTATATCGTAAAATTAAGGAGTATGATCTTGAATAAGTACATAGTCTTACAACTTACTTTATTTTTGATGAATACCTCCATATGGGCAAGTCAGAAGTATGATGTTCAATTTAGTTTAGCAATACCTGGACAAGATATTATCAAACCTAAATGGGATTACTTTCTTCAAGTTGAAGAAAATAATAATAATGTGGACATCTTTTTCTATGTTAGTCTTCCTTCAAATTATAAAGTTTCTAAAAATACACAAAAAGGAAAATATAATCATAAGTTTAAATTAACAAAATCAATTACAAACTTTGAGGTTCAAATTGATTTAAAAGATAATAAGGTAATTAAAGCTATATTAGAATTAAAGTTAATTCCAAAAAATACATATGCCTTTATCACTAAGTCATGTGAGAATTATCTTTCAAAAATAAATACATCTAAAGCTCTAGAGAATGAATGGACCTATTATCAATGTATAAGAAATAGTAATTCCGTTAAATTATATACATATAATCTTTTTTCTAAAGAGAGATTAAATAGTCAGGTCATAGCAAAAGTTGAAAGAAAAACCATTTTTAAAAGTAAGAATAGTAAAATAATTACTAATGATCAGAAAGTGTTTAGACTATTTAATATTGGCTATGGCCTGATGAGAAGTAGCACCGAAAGTGATTTAAATGCAATTATTCTTAGTGGGTGGTATAAAAAAGATTATAAATACTTAAGTGCTGAATCACTATTAATATTTGAGCAATCTACCAAAAATAACTTTAGTGCTTTTAAACAAAATTATATTGATGAGTATCGAATATCTCAATGGCATGGGATTGGTTTAACTCCATATCTGCAAGCAAACATTAATAGGTTTAATATAAAAAATTATGAAAATACATTCTTTTCTTTTAATACTGGGTTCCGAATAGGAACAAATAATTGGGCACTAAATTTAGTTCCCCTTTACGTTACAGAGCATCTTGATATAGACACTTTTCATCTTGATATTACAAGACGTTTTGAAAATAAGTTCTTAACTGCTTATCATGAACAATATGCAATTAAAGATGAACGTGTAAATTACATTCATCGTATGGGAATAAGTTTTGGGATTAGCTACTAAGGTTAGAAATTCAATAAATAAATTCTACCAGCTCTTTTTAAAGGGTGATTTTAAAGTTCGTTATATTATAGCTCTTTCAATTATTGCATTATTGACGATCTTTCAGCAAATGCTTGTGCAAATAAGCCTTGAATCACAAGTCGAAAGCTTTCATTATCTAGAACAATCTCGTGGTCAGATCGATCGCATGAATAAGCTAAAGTTGAAAATTCTAGAAACCCAGACCCTGACCAATATTAAAGAGTCTAAATTAAAAATAAAACAAGCAATTGCCAATTTAAACCAATTAATTGCGGACAATAAAGAGTATGAGCATAATTCATTATTTGTTATCTCAATCGGAAAAGCTGAGAAACAATATCATCGACTACTTGCTCTCTTGCAAAGAGATTTAAACTCAGCTCTAGAAAGTTTAGAGGACGATAAGGACTCACAAGAGGTAACGGCAAATGTCTTTGTTCTAACTGAAATAATTACAAAGTATATTAAGATTTTTGGAGATGAATTAGATGCTTATTCAATTGAATTAAGTAATCGCTTAGATCAATTAAGATTAATTGAGCTTTTTATATCATTTTTTATTATATTAGTGCTCTTTTTTGAGGCCTTATTTATTTTTGCTCCAGCTCTCAACCGCCTTAAGGGTGCTCAGCAAGCTAGGTCAATGTTCTTTAGTAAGGTTGGACATGAAATAAGAAACCCAATGAATTCTATAATAGGAATGATTGATCTTATTGAAAAGAATATAACTAATGAAAATACCTTGAAGTATCTGGAAAGAATGCGCATTTCATCAAACGGCTTACTTTCCTTTCTTAATAATATTATTGAGTATGCAAGTGTAGAAAATCAAAAAATTTCCTTAGAGTATTCAAATATAGATATAAAAAATCTTATTATAGAGATTACATCTTTATTCTATCAAGAAAAGGATGAATTAAAGTTTTATATTTATATTGCTGATGATATGCCAAGAGTTATTCAATCAGATTATATAAAACTTAAGTATATTATTATTAATCTCTTAAGTAATGCCTTTAAATTTACTGAGAAAGGAACTATTAAGCTTCTCATGGAATATTCAGATAAAACACTCATTATAAAAGTGATTGATACCGGTATTGGTATCAGTGATGAACGTTTAAAAGACATTTTTGATGAATTTACTCAAGAAGAAAGTTCTACTAAAAGAGTCTATGGTGGTACAGGTCTGGGACTTACAATTATCAAAGAGTATGTGGATCTTATGTCAGGTAGAGTCTTAGTTACCTCAAAAAAAGGTTTTGGAAGTGAATTCAAGGTAAGCATACCTATGGACTTTGTCAGTGATAAATCATTGAAAACAAAAATATATGATGGTCTCGTTTATGTGTATCAAGATCAAGACCTTGCTGATTGGGCTCGTTTTTATTTTAAAAAGAATGTAATTTGTTTCAATGTTTTTGATGAAAAGATTAAAGAATCAACTGAAAATTCAATTATTCTAAGTAATGA
>CAJXHA010000073.1 GCA_913053615.1 uncultured Bacteriovoracaceae bacterium
TGAGATCATTGGCTTAATTGGTGCTAATGGAGCAGGAAAAACCACTTTAACAAAAATGCTCTCAGGTATTATTCATCCAAGTAGTGGTAGTATTAGCATCCTTGGTTTTGATCCTTGGAAAAGAGAAAACGCTTACCGCTCTCAGATGTCTTTAATTATGGGGCAAAAGGCACAGCTATGGTGGGATCTTCCTGCAATGGATGGATATCTCTTATTAAAAGAAATTTATCAGATTCCAAATGATGAGTTTAAAAAACGGGTAAAGTTTCTATCTGAAAGTTTAGGAATTGATAAAGAATTAAACGTTCAAGTAAGAAGACTTTCTTTAGGTGAACGCATGAAAGTTGAATTAATTGCGGCCCTACTCCATAATCCTAAAGTTGTTTTTCTTGATGAGCCGACAATCGGACTCGATTTGACGGCCCAAAAAGCCGTTAGAAATTTCATTAAAAATTATCGAAAAGAGTTTAAGCCTATCATGATACTCACTTCTCATTATATGGAAGATATTGAGGAGCTATGTGAAAGAGTTGTCATAATGAAAGAAGGACAATTTATTTTTGATGGTAATATTAAAGAAATTCAAAATAAGTATGCTCAAAACAAAATGATAAAGCTGCAAACAAATACAATGATTGATCCTAATGAGTTTCCAATGGAACTTGGAGAAGTAAGAATCATTAATCAACACGAACAAATTGTATACTCTCCTAGAGATAAGGCCATGCAGGCTGCCAGTTACCTACTTAAACATTACGATATTCTCGACTTAACAATTCAAGAAGAAGAGATTGGAGACCTTATTGAAAAGATAATGAATAAGGGCAATGCTTAAAGTCTATGAATACTCGTTGGTTAAAATCAATTTTCACTTTAGAGTTAAGACAGATTATTACTTATCGAGCAGACTTCTGGATTAACTTCCTAGGCAATATCTCTATTAATTTTGTCCTTGCTTACTTTTTATGGAAATCAATTTATACAGCGAAGGCTGTGGAGTCGATGAATGGTTTTAGCATGAATGATATTATTTTATACTATATTGTCGCTCCTCAATTATTTAAGATCCAACAAGGAAGTGGCATTGGTAATATAAGTCGAGAGATTTATGAAGGAGGACTTACCAAGTATATCCTCTATCCGATTGACTATTATCTTTATAAAATTGTCGTTTATTTAGCTCACTCCACTTTTTATATCTTGCAATTATTTATGGTCTTATTTTTATATTGGGTAGTCCTAGGTCAAGACCATGTTCTTAACTTTACACCACTCCAATTTTTATGTTTTATTTTCTCTCTCTACTTTATTGCATTACTCTATTTTGCGATGAGCTCAACTTGTGAATTGATTGCATTTTGGGCAGATAATATATGGTCTCTAGGTGTTATTCTGCGTTTTTCAGTTAGCTTTTTAGGTGGTGCTCTTATACCTTTAAGTTTTTTTCCAACTTGGGCACAAACACTTTTATATAAAACTCCTTTTCCTTATTTGATTACCTTTCCCATGAATACATTGATGAAAGAGTTTCATTTTTCAGAATACCTTTCAAATTTAGGAATCATTATTCTATGGTGTATTGCTTTTCTCTTATTATCTAAACTTGTTTGGATAAAAGGAAAATATAAGTATACAGGAGTAGGAATCTAGTGAGGTACTTTAAGTTATACTTATATTTTTTAAGATTCTCTTTTTCTAAGGCCTTAGAGTTTAGAGTAGATTTTTACTTCCGTGTCATAATGGATTGTATTTTCTATCTCGTACAATTCTTATTCTTTAATATTATTTACCTTCACACCCCTATACTTGCTGGGTGGACAATTGAGGAAATGAGAATATTTGTTGCTGGGTATATTTTTATTGATGCTCTTCATATGACCATCTTTGCAAATAATTGTTGGTGGCTTCCAATTTATATAAACCGAGGAGATCTCGATTATTATTTAACTAAGCCTGTTTCAAGCTTGTTCTTTCTTTCTCTTAGAGAGTTTGCTGCAAATTCTTTTTTAAATTTAATTATAGCTACAGGCTTACTTGGCTATATTCTTAGCTCTTATCCCCATGAGCTTTCGACAATAAAAATTATTATATTTATCGCTCTCTTAGTATTGGGAACACTTTTATACTTCTTTATAAATTTAATTTTCTTACTTGCTGTCTTTTGGACCCAGTCTCCAAGAGGTTTTGGAGATGTCTTCTTTTCTATCTCTCATACTATGGAGCGACCGGACAAAATATTTACAGGTTTTATAAGAATACTTTTTACTTATATTCTACCATTTTCACTTATGGCATCTTATCCCGCTCGTTTCTTATTAGAAGAGAACTCATCCTCTCTAATATTGACAATGCTAGTCGTTACACTTGTATTTTTTATCATTATTCAATATATATGGGCTCGAGGACTGCGCAATTATTCCTCAGCATCATCTTAAGCTTTAAAGAAGGTCTATATGAGTTATTCACAAATTATTTTAATTGGACATTTAGGAGTAGATCCTGAACTTCGTTTCACAAAGAATGAGACTGCTATTTTAAACCTCTCAGTTGGTGTGGCAGAAAGACTTCCTTTAAGCGCTCCAAAAGACAAGAAACCAAAAACCTATTGGCACAAATGCCGTCGCTGGGGAGAGAATGCTAAGAGAGATCAAACCATGCTCAAAAAAGGTGATAAAGTCTTTATAAAAGGAAACCTTGTCTATGATATCTGGGAAGATAAGGCCGGAAGAAAGCATAAAGATGCAATCGTTGAAATAGAGTTTTTAGAGAAAATGTACTTTGAAAATATAACAATAGATATAAATAGCTTTTAAATTCAATAACTTACACACACTCAAAAACCGTCTTTTTTGCTAAACTATTATTTCTAATTTACCGATATGCATATGTGGGAATGCAAAAGATTTTATCACTATTTAGATTAGGCCTAATGGCAATGAGTGTGTTTTTATACTCACAAACTGTTATAGCCCTAGAGAGTCAAACTCAAACAAGTAATGACTGCCAAGATGTCCTTAATTGGATTGTAAAAGATCTAACTGTTAAAAATCTTGATAAGTCCGTTGAGAGAATGAATAAGAAAATGGCACTTGCTTTTTTCTATGCCAATAATAGTTCTGAAGAACTCTATAGTTCTATGGCACAAAATCCAGAGCTACTCTCTATCTTTGAAAGTATGCAAAGAGTAGATGCTGATTTTGAAAGTTATCTAGCAAACAATCAACCATACAAGAGATATAAGAAATGGTCATGGCTCCCATGGGTTGCAGTAGCGACAGATAATTTATCTTATAAAGATCTTATAGGTCGTTGGAAAAATCTACAATCAAATCAACCTGCATTATTTAATGATATGCCACCAGAGTATAAATTAGATGAATGGGATCTCGCGACTGCAGATATTTTAGATAAAGTTAGTGCATCAAATATTGCGAATCCTGAGAGCAAAGAAAAGTTTCAAAACTTAGCACGAACTTATGATCGACGTTATCAAGACCTAATTAACGGAAACAATAATTCATCGAACTCACAAATAAGAAGTCTAAAAAATCAAATTGACTCTGTTCATAGTGAAATGGATGAATTGATTAAGGATATTTTCCTTCACAATATTGATAAGTTTGAAAGAGTATGTCCTGAAGATGAGTTCTACTCTCTATTAAGTAATGATTCATTAGTTTGTCCATTACATGAAAATGAAAGCTATAATTTAACCGAGAGTCTAAGCTTAAAATTAAGAGACCTTACTAATATAGTGAATCCAGAATATATTAATGATATTCAAGAGCCTTCAATTCCAGATGTAGCACCAGAAGATGAATATACTGACCTTCAAATTGAACCTTATGAGTATGATAATATTAATTATGAGGGAAGCTATTGTGAAAGAGATCTGAATCTAGTTGATACGGCAGTTATTCACCATACGGCCACATCAAATCAGTTTAGCCCGCAAGATGTACATAATACGCAGGTTGCTGCCCATGAGAACGATCGCGATTCAAGTGGAAATCCAGATCCATGGTATATGATTGCATATAATTACGCTATTACAGCAGACTATAGTGGCACCAATTCAACAGTCTACCAGGGAAGACCAACCACTCTAAAAGGTGCCCATGCCGGTGGATATGTAAACCTTGATCAACTGGATCCAAGTGTGAGAACTCTAGCTGAGAATTATTCATTTAAGTGTGGTTATAATACTGACCATGATGCTAACCATGTTATAGACCGTCGTGATTATAAAACTGAAAGAAAATATGCCAGAGAACTTAGAGAAGGCTATATTAGTGCAAATATGACCACTGTTGGTGTCTCTGTTATCGGTAATTATATGCCTGATATGATTAGAAGAAGAAGTGGTGGGTATGAGGCCAATCCATCTGGATATCCTCGCAATCAGGGGACACGTTACCCTACTGATGCATCACTTAAAAAAGTTGGTGAGCTAATTTGTAAACTTAAAAAAGAAACTCACCCACATCTTCGAAAGATTACTGATCATAATTTTATTAAGATAAAAAAACAAATTGCTGACGGTACTGCGACGGCAGGAACTTGTTGTCCAGGTACAGTTTATTATCGCATGCAAAAGATCAGAGATTTTGCTATGGAAGCATGTAACTTTTCTAATAACGAATTTGTATTAGATATATCACCGAGTGTTCGATTATGTTATGGATTAAGAAACTTATAGTATTCACTCTCTTAACAGTTGCTCTTCCAGCACATACTAAGGATGAGAGCGAAAAGTTAAAAGAAGTAGCTTTAAACTATCAAAGAGGTTTCGACCTGCAAAAGAAAGACTTGATTAAGAAAGTGACCACTAAAAAGTACTACCAGGAATTAACTAATAATAAATTGCTCGATCGACTTTTTCAGGTCAATAAGATTGAAAAAGAAAAGAAATATCAAGTCGAAGTTATTCAGTCTAAAGTAGTTAAAGGTATGATCATTGCAAAGATAATTGATTCTGAAGATAAAGATCATGCAAAAACGATTAAGATAAAGAAAACCGAAGACGGATACAAAGTAGACTCACACATTCACATGGATGAGTAAATCTCCTTCTACATTTCGTAGAAAGTTACATTACGACATTTAGATTGATAGGTCTTAACAAACTGAGAGAAGTTTGTACTTGCAGGAGAACGTCCAGCTTTTTTATAATAGGCAACCCTGCGCTCATCATTCTCACAAACCTTTTGCAGTACCGTTCGATACTCCTTAAAGGCAGCGATTGGATATGGGACACCGTATGCAGAAGAGACAAATGAAATTGAGTCATCTGATAGTTTTGGAAAAGACTGTGCACTCAAACCAGTCATGTTTAAGAGTTTTGAGAAATCTTCATATAATGGTCCCACTTTATAAAATAATTCAATTCCCTTTTGATAAGAGATGACTCCATTAGAAGAAATATCTAAACAGTTCTTCTTAGTTGAAAACTTAGATGGAAATAATTCTTTTAAGACATGGCATTCTTTTACAAATGCGTGAACTTCTCCACCGCTTGCTTCAATAGTATTTTTAATAAATTCAGACATAGTGAAGTTTAACTTATACGGATTAAAATCTTGACGATAATTATAATGAGTTAACTCGTGAGCAAGATCTAAGAGTGCATCAAATTGATTTAAATTCTTATTAACAAACACAATTGAATGAGACTCATAAACAATATGTTCAGGATTATCTTTAGAGAATCTTCTGGTTAAAGTTGTATCAGTTAATGAGCCATTTCCAATTTTGATGATATCTAAGAGAGTCTCACCATTATTAGCAGCTTTTTTCTTTGCCTTTAAAAGTAACTCTTTACCAGTTTTAGACTTAGCTAGGTGTTGAATCAAATTCCTAACATTCGTCTCATTATCGGAGCTAAAGTCTGTCCACTTTTTAGTTGGATTAAAAGATCCATTTACAAATAAATAATCTGAAGCCCCAGCACAAGCACACACAAATAATGAAAGTATGATTAATAGATATCTCATCATGATATCTATCGGAATATACTGGAATGCTTTTAAAACTTAGGAGATTTAGTTACTAATAAAGGAAATTAATTCCTCATCATTGTCTTCAATAAGCACTTGTCCGAGTTTACGAGTCTGTTTTTGCGTTTCATCACTTAAATAAAGCACATACTCTCCCTTGGGCAGATCAATTTCAGTTATCAGCACCTCACTTGGAAGTGTTGACCATTGCCTAGTATCTGCTCGCTCAGATGCTTTTATTCCTTTGGCACTTGCTAAGTATTGAGCAAAGGCGGCTGGCTTAGCAAAGAGCTCTCCGCTCGTTTCTTGAACACTTTGATATGTCTTATAGGCAGCAATAATTGCAATAACATGCTTTATAGCAATCCTTAGGCCTCGAGCCTCAAAGCTATTTGAAATTGCTTCTTTATTCATCATATAGGCCATATCTGACAATGGTCCCACTAACTGAAGTTCATGACTCCCAATAGGTTTTGTCTTTTTTGGATCAAGGTCTTTAGTTTTCTTATAAATAAGTAATTTAGAAAAATGGGGATCTTTTTGTTTTTTTATAACCGGCATTTCAAATTCAATGCCTGCTTCAGATACCATGGCCTCACCTACTCCGTGGCGAACATAGAGTCGAGTATTTCCACTTTGTGAAACAGAACCTAGACCTAAAGGTCCCATTGCAAAATAGGTAAGAATAGGAACTCCTACCCCTTGAATAAATGCTTTAGCAGTTGGACTCTCAACACTATCAATGGCAGAGCGAAGGTTATAACTAAAGTCTTCTGCTAATAAAGGTGCAATGGTTCTATTTTCGATAATGATTTTCTTTTTTCCTAACCCATTATAAATTTCTAATGCTTGTTTGTTTTTGGCAAAGCTCCTTTTCATCTTTTTAAATTCATAAGAGCGATACTTTTTTGTCATTTGTAATGTCTTTGCCATCAAATAGGATTCTAAATGCTTATAAGTTTCAGTTAAGTTTATGAACTCTTTCTTAGGTTTACCCTTTTCCCAAATTTCTTTATGATATTTTTCATAGGTTGTATTAAAGGCCTCTAGACTTGGCCCTAAGTCTTTAAGTATTTTTGTTGCATCTTTATATAGTTGTAGAGATATTTGTCCATCACTACGAGTATTCACTAATTCATGAATTTGAGCTGCTAGAATTTTTGCAAAGAGATCATGCTTAAAAGCAGATTTTAAATTTGATCGTTGTAATTCTTTATAAAATGTATCCCATGCCACAACGGCAGCACGAGCTTTAAATAATTGTTCTCTTTTCTGGCTTGAGCTAAGAACTTGTTCTTCTAAGTATTCAACTTCCTTATCCTCTACCATTTTCTTTTTAGAGCGATTGTATTTGCCACGACGATAAATTTTCAGATGGCTCATGGCTTGATAATAAAAAAGGAGTGAGCGCTCGTAAATTTGTCCTCTATAGCTTTTAGAATTATCATTCATCACACCAGCAAGTAAGATTTCTCTTATCTTCTTGGTGTAGAGCTTATCCATTAATTCACTTGCTTCTAAAAAGATCAGACTCGCTTCAAAGTAGAGCTCTTTTGCAAAGTAGAGCTTACCTTTTTGGAGTAGATAAAGAAGATGGTTTTCTTTATCTTCTTTTAAAGTGGACTTATTTAGAACCTTTAGGGCCTTATCATAAAGGCCTTGCTCAAAGAGATTTTTAAGTTGCGACTGCTCCTCTCTTTGCTTCATTGAGCAAGAGAGAAGAGCAAGAATTAAAAATAGTTTTAAGAGTAGTTTTTTTACCACCCAAAAGACGCCTTATCTGAGTACTTGTAAACTTTCTTTCTTCCTCTGAAGATCTCAATACCTTTTTGAATATCAGTAATTCTAAGGTTAACAGAGTACTCTTTAATTGTTTTTCCATCTCTTTTTTCAGGCTTCATGTAAACATTTCCAAAGATCATAAGGTCTGCACCATACTGCTTTCCAATTTGCTTAGCTTGAGCAGGGTCAACCATTCCATCATTTTGGTAAGTAATTTCTTCTAATATTTTTTCACGTGCAGCTGCATCGATTAAAGTAAAATCTCCAGCTCTAGAAAGTTCATATAATAACTCATCATTCATATCACCAATTGGAAAATATGCTTCAGAAGTATTATTTTGAACTTCTGCTACAAATAATTTTGGATCTCTATATCTTCTTAGTGCTTTCTTAAATCCTTTGTGAGTATCCATTTGCTTTAAAATTTCTTCAATAGCTTGTCTGGTATCTTCTGAAACCCAATTATCAGTAATACCCATGGCTTTCTTATCAGATTCCTTAGCGCCAACTCTCTCAGCTTTAAATGATGAACAACTTACAAAGGCCATAAGACCTAATAATACGATTACATGTTTCATAGTTTTTCCTTTATTCTAAATTTAATAAATTAAATTTTTCGTCTATATTTCTTAAAAAATCATTTTTAACTTTTAAAAATGCATCCTGCTTATTTCTCCCAGTAGCTGTTTCGGAAAGTGTAAATGTTCCAATTTGTTTTTTTAAATTATCACTGGCATGAACATCTAGGATATAAGAATACTTCTCAAAGCCTTTTACATTAATATACTCATTCTTAGCTCTCCACTTTAATGAAATATAATAATCAACGGCAGTACTTTTCATGACTTTAAACCCAACCTCTCCTAAGACTTGTTCAAGGTGAGTTCGAATAATCTTAGGAGTCTCATTATTAAACTTAATACTTACTTTTTGATTATTCTTTTTTTGATACTTAATATTTTGAATGTCTGCAAAACGAATTGGTAGTTTAGCTTTCTTACCGGTAAGAACAATGTACTTATCATTAAGGCGGCTATGCTTATCAAAGAGAATCATCATTCTCTTAATAGATCCTCTTCTCTTTTTTTGATAAAGAAATTCTAACTCTTCTTTAATAGTATCCATTTGTGCTCTAAGAGCTTTTGCGGATTTAACCTTATCTAAACTTGCTAAGGAGAAATACAAGTCACCTTTTTGATAACGCTCTTTTATAATAACGGTTTTTAAAATTCCATTTACCGATTCACTTACCTCTGAGGCAATCTCCTCTTCAACTTGCTCTAACTCAGAATCACTAAAACTCGTTTTATAAACATCAAAATTTGATTTGATTTCAGTTTCAAATATTGCAGCAATAGATTTCTTGGCACGAACGTCTGCAAGGTTTGCATTATCGGCAGTACTTGAAACACAGATCTCATAACTTTCACAAGATTTTTCTGGGTCATATAACCAAGCAGGTCCATCACTCGTTGTTGATTCTTGATCGTACTCTACTTGTGCTCTCTTAGTTTTAGTCGAACTACAAGAGAACGATAATAGACTAATAAGGACAAGCATTGTTAATTGATAAATTACACCCATAAAAACTCCTCTAATAAATTTACCAAGCGCCCCCTGCATGTCAATAAAGTTAAAAAAGGCCCCCTTGCATTAACACCCTTAGACATAACTTTTATCCTATTGCAGCTAGTTAAGCTTAATCCCCTAATTTATGTTACAAATAAGTACATTTAAACTTATGGAGGATTGCATGGAACACAAATTACCGGAATTACCGTGGGCAAAAGACGCTCTAGCACCGCATATCTCTGCGGAAACTATTGATTACCACTATGGGAAGCATCACAATGCGTATGTTACTAAGTTAAACGCAGGCATTGAAGGTACTGAGTATGCTGAAATGAGTCTAGAAGACATTATTAAAAAAGCTAAGGGTGGATTATTTAATAATGCTGCTCAAGTTTGGAACCATACTTTTTATTGGAATTGTTTAGCTCCAAATGCTGGTGGAGCTGCTACTGGTGCAGTAGCTGATAAAATCAACGCTAAATGGGGTTCTTTTGATAAATTTAAAGAAGAATTCACTAATAGTGCTGCAACTAATTTTGGTTCAGGTTGGACTTGGTTAGTTGAAAAAGGTGGAGATTTAGAGATCATGAATACTGATGATGCTGATACTCCTCTAGCTCATGGCATCAAAGCTTTAATGACTATTGATGTTTGGGAGCACGCTTATTATGTAGATTATAGAAATGCTCGTCCTAATTATATTGAGGCTTTCTGGAATCTAGTAAATTGGGATTTTGTTAATTCAAACCTATAGAATTTTAATATTGGCCGGTTTCAATACCGGCCTTTTTTTTGCCTAAATTTTAACTTAATCCTCACTTTTATTTCCGAATCTTTTTGTATAGTATGGCGTTATGAGCGATATAATTAAAATACTTGTAATTGAAGATGACACTGACATTAGAGAGCTAGTTAAACTACAGCTTGAATTAAAGAATTATCAAGTTAGTGCTGCAAGTACAGGAAGAGAAGCGCTGGATCTTATTAACTCACAAAAATTTGACCTGTTTATTGTTGATCGCATGCTACCCGATAGCAATGGAATTGCGATTTGTGAAAAACTAAGATCTAATCCTGAGACAATTGAATCTCCAATCATTTTATTAACCGCCATGGCAGAACCAGATGATATAGTAAAAGGTCTTGATGCTGGGGCAGATGATTATATTACAAAACCATTTGATATTGATGTATTACACGCTCGTGTGAGAGCTCAAGTAAGACGCTTAATGAAGCCTGTTATAAAGAATGACACAATTGACTTTGATGGACTTAGTATTGATAAGCTCAAGTGTCGCGTTCTTGTTTTAGATGAAGAAATTAATCTCACTCACACTGAGTTTCAAATTCTAACCACACTTGCAGACAGTCCTGGTATTGTTCACTCAAGAAGAAGCTTAATTGAAAAAATTCTTGGTGGTGATATTCATGTTACTAATCGTACTATTGATACTCATATTGCTGGTTTAAGAAAAAAATTAAAAGATAAATCAACTCTTATTGAAACGATTCGTGGTGTTGGCTATAGGATGCAAGATAATTAATGAGTAAACCTCCCTTTCCTTGGCATCATTATATAAAAACCGTTCGCACAGAAGTTTTCTTTATTATTATCTCATCAAGTTTAACCATGGGATTATTCTTTATAAAAAGTGACTCTATCTCTTTTTACTTTTTAACATTAATTGGCCTGCTTATTTTACTAGCATTTTTAATGGGCTATTTTTCAATCACTCCATTTCGCCACTTACTATTAAAGATCGAAGAGATTCAAGTACAATTACCTCATGATCGAAAGTTAGACCTTATTTATCAAAAAGATGAATGGGTACTTTTAGAGGAAATGCTCAAACTAACTGAAACTTATATCAATGAACAAAAGCAAAGCTTAAAAGATCAGGCTATCAAATCAGATGCCATCATTGAATTTATCCCTGATGGTATTATAATCGTTGATAAATTTTTAAATATTCTCCAATATAATAATCACTTTAAAAATAGCTTTATTAAAGATTCCTCTATTAAAATTGTCGATAATGCTAAACTGTGGAAGGTTTTTAATGAGGATACTGGTCTAGCTGAAAAGTTTACTAAAGTTGCTAAGGGTGGTGAGACTTATAATATTCGTTCATTCTTTTTTCAAAATCAAAATGAATACTATAATATCTCTATTACTCCAATCTATGATTCAAATAATCAAATAACTGCTGCTCTAGGTATCTTTCACAACTCCACTCAAGATAAACTAAGTGATCAAATGCGGGTTGATTTTGTGGCCAATGTTAGTCATGAAATTAGAACCCCTCTCACCTCTATAAAAGGATACTCTCAATTATTAGAGGCACAGAAAGAGAAAGTCCCAAGTGAACTTCACCCGATTTTGCAAAAAATTAATTCAAATACTGAAAGGTTAAAAGATCTATTTAATAACCTTTTAAAGCTCTCACAAATTGAAACTCAATACCAATTAGATAAAAAAGAGTTTAATTTAAGAGAGGTCATCTCAAAAATCCAAGGACAAATTAAAGGAAAGTATTTAAGTCACAAGTTCCTTATAGACTATATTGGTGAGGAGATACTCTATGGAGACCAAAAACTCTTAGAACAGGTATTTATTAACCTTATTGATAATTCTATTAAATACTCAAATAAAGATGAAACAAGAATTCAAATTGTTCACACCAAGAGTCTGGATTACCATATCATTGGAATAAAGGATAATGGCATTGGGCTTAATCATGATGAAATGAAAAGAATCTTTGAACGCTTTTATCGCGTTCAAGGTAAATCAACAAAGCCTATAGAAGGTTCAGGTCTAGGACTTTCAATTGTTAAACATATTATCAATCGTCACGGAGGAGAGATTGAAGTTAAAAGTGAAGAGAATGTTGGCAGTGAATTTATTATTCACTTACCCTTCTAGTAAATATAATCAAGACTAAAACGAATTATACTCTGTTCATACTCTAAGGTTTCATCATCACTTGTATTTGTCGACATTGAATAATCAAAGTAGACAAACCAATTTCGACCAAACGAGCGTGATAAGTTTATCCCATATGTCGCGAGTGATTCTTCCGTGGAGTTCTCAGCATAAGTTGTATTTTTCATAGATGCATATAAGTTGGGACTAATCTGTTTATAACTATTGGCCATAATGAAATCCAGCCTTAAAGATAATGCATTATTATCTTGGTCAGAGAGCTCCGTAAAAGTATTCTGAGCAAAGCTGGTTGTCAGATAGAAAATACTCGATTTAACCAGCATCATTTGCTCGAAAGTAAAAGTCGTCGTCACAAAATTATTAACTTCTTCAATGGCATCAGTGGTTGCATACTTAAATCGAAATATACTTGGATTACTCTTCCAAAATTGTAATTGTTCTGAAAATGTTATCCCAATACCATCAGATGACTTCTCTAAATTATCATCTAAATCAGCATCATCCATATTATAAGTATAATCGAGATCTAAAAAGAAAGTTGCCGGTGCTTTATTATAAAAGTGTTCAAAGGTCGTTTGTAAGGTAGCAGTTACAAAGAAATTATTATTTGCCTTAATTGCATCTGTATCTGCATCATACTGGGTATAGCCCATTGAGAACTGAGGAACTAAACTATAACTAGAACTAGGATATAAGGAATAACGTCCAAAGAAATTATAGCTATGAGATGCAGCTGCATATTCATTTTTATCTAGCCCAGCTAAAGTATCACTATTTTGCGTATTAACATTATCATCAATAGTGTAGGTATAATTATGCTTCATAAAGTATGGAGGCCTCGCTGTTGGCCTTCCATTTCTTAAATAGAACAAAACCAGATCATATCTTTTTTGTATTGTTTCTATTTTTCGTTCAATCTCACTAGCAAGTTGGCTATCTTTAT
>CAJXHA010000074.1 GCA_913053615.1 uncultured Bacteriovoracaceae bacterium
TATCAAAGCGAAAAGTATTTGAAGTGAGGACTGTAGTTTATTCTTTTTTGATAAGTCTTTTACAGTTTATTTCTCTAGTAATAGTTATTTATACCTATCAACATAGTTTTGAAGTTAATGATTATTTTGCACAGTTCTTACCAATTATTATTCCTGAAACAAAGGTTAATCATTTTAGCTTCTTTGTTCTGGGCTTACTTTTCTTATCTTATTCTTCAAAGAAAAGAGAATAGTATTCTTGGCCAGTGAGTTGAACTGGATTATTAATGAGTTTTGATTCGTTAACGGCATTAATAAATTCCATTTTATTATCAACTATATCCTCAATCTTTTTATAAAGTCCCATATCTTTGAGCATTGTATTGTAAAAATCTTCCAACTCATTAACAGACTTAAAGTCAAATAAATCTAAGACTTCTTGTAGGTCAACCGCCTTGGAGTTTACGCGAATGAAGAAAGGAACAATTAAAGCAACTGCTTGACCATGAGGAACTTGATACTTATCTGTTAAAAAATAAGAGAAGGCATGAGGTGCTGTCGTGGCTGAAATATCTATTGCTTTTCCAGCCAGAAATGAGCCATGTGCCATTTTATCGCGAGCATTTGGATCATTTCCCTTAAAGGCCTTGACAAGGTTTGGTGCCATCAATTCAATCGCTTTTAGCGCGTATTGTTTTGACTCGTCTGTTGCATTATTTGACCAATAAGATTCTAGGGCTTGGGAGATAGCATCCAAACCGGTATAAGCAGTTACACTCGGCGGAAGTTTATCTGTCAGAGAGCCATCAACGATACAGTATTTTGGTATTAAGCGCTTATCTGCCACAGAGGTCTTAGAGTTTTGATAAGAAATAACAGCATACTTTGTTGCTTCACTTCCCGAGCCGGAAGTCGTTGGTACTAATAAAGTATCAATAGGAGACTTACTAAATTCATAAAGCTCAGAAAATTCCATATTCACTTTATTATGATGAACGGCTAAGAGCTTTGCGAGATCCATAGCAGAGCCACCACCAATTCCGATAATAAGATCTGGCTTCATCTTTTTTGTTATTTTAATACCATTAAGTAAGTCTTCAAAGGTTGGGTTCACATTAAAGTCGTAGAATCTCTCATATTCACATTCACTTAATAAGGGTTTTAGTTTCTCATCAAGACCTGTGCTAGTGAATGAATTTCTATTTGTTACTAAGAGAACTCTTTCGTATTCATTTTTATGAATGATTTTTTTAAGCTCTTTAATTTTCCCGCGACCTATTATTTCCATACTATTAATTTACCCAAATTCTAATTTGGACACAATCAAATTTGTAAAAATTGACCTAAGCTTTGTTAGTTGTCAGAATATGAGTATGAAATCACTTTGGGTCGAAAAAGAAGACTATTTCAATCGAAATTCTGAACTTAAAAGTCATTATGACTTTATAATTATAGGTGCTGGGATAGCAGGTCTTTCTTGTGCCTATTGGATTGAAAAGTACGCACCAAATGCCAAGGTACTTGTAATTGATAAGGGCTACTTAGGGGGCGGAGCTAGTGGACGCAACGCAGGTTTTTTAACCGGGGGAAGTATTGGTTATTTTAATTACCTATTTGAAACCTATGGTGAAGAAGAAGCATTAAAAAAGTGGAAGTTTACTACAGACAATGTAGGACTTTTAAAGTCAGAGCTAGACTTAAGTGAATGCGATTATAGAGAAAATGGTACAGTCTCTCTTTATTCAAAAGATGAAGACATTAGTGAGCTTATAAAACGAGTAGAGTTATTAAAAGAAAATAACTTCTTAGTTGAACATTCAAGCAATGTATTTGATATGCAAGGGATTGATATTAAAACTGACGCTACTTTTAATCCAATCTTAGTATTAAAAAAAATCAAATCACTACTTAAAAATTGTGACTTTCTTTTTAATGAAGAAGTAATTGAGGTTTCAAGAAACCTGGTAAGAATAAGTAGTAAAAGCTTTCAATGTAATAAAGTTATTCTTGCCACAAATTATGAACTTCCTAAGTTCTTACCGGCATTAAAAATAGAACCTCAAAGATCTCAAATTTGTTATATTAAATGCGATTGTTCCAATATGGGGGGAGCAAATTATTTTATTCCTAAGAAAAGAATTTACTTTAGACGTTATGAGGATGGACTCATTATAGGTGGTCTTAGAGTAATTGATTTAGAAAATGAGAACACAGAAACATTGGCTTTGAATGAGAAGATTCAAAAAGCACTTTTGGCACAATGCGAAGAGCTCTTTGGGGCTTCAAATCTAGTCTATGCGTGGGCAGGGATTATGGGATTTACTAAGGATGAACAGCCTTTATTAGGTGAGTCAGATGGGGTATATTACTTAGGAGGTTTCTCTGGTCATGGCAATGGATATGCTTTTACTATGGCGAGGGATCTGATTAATCAATACATAATAAGGTAATTATGAATCATATCGAAAGTGTAAAGAAAGTAATAGAAATAGAAAAAGCTGGACTCGAATTTGCTCTTAGTAATATTGATGAAACTTTTAACGAAATAGTTGATGCTATTTTAAAGTGTAAAGGTCGAGTCGTTATTACTGGAATGGGAAAATCTGGTTTAGTTGGAAAGAAGATTGCTGCAACAATGGCAAGTACTGGAACACGCTCTTTCTTTATCCATCCAGGTGAAGCTTATCACGGTGATTTAGGTATGATTAGTCACCAAGACGTTATCATCGCAATTTCTAATTCTGGCGAGACAGAAGAAGTAATTAAGCTTTTAAGTTTCTTTAAAGAAAATGGTAATAAAACAATCGCCATGACAAGCAAAGAGGAGTCTACGCTTGGAAAGCATGCGGATTACTTTATCAATATCGCAATAGAGAAGGAGGCATGCCCTCTTGAATTGGCTCCTACGACCTCAACAACTGTCACAATGGCATTAGGTGATGCTCTCGCAGTAGCACTTATGAAGGCAAGAGATTTTAAAGCTGAAAGCTTTGCACGTTTTCATCCAGGGGGAAGTTTAGGTCGAAAACTACTTACTCGTGTAAAAGATGTTATGCGCACAGAATCGTTACCTATTTTAAGTGCAAATGATAGTTTTGAAGACATTATCTCTAGTATATCTAAAGGTATGTTAGGTTTAGGTGTAATCACAGACGGTGGTAAAATTATCGGAATAATTACTGATGGTGATTTAAGACGATGCTTACAGGCCAATAAAGAGAAAGCACTAAGTATGCATGCCAAAGATATGGCCACAAAGAATCCTATGACAATCTCTGGTGAAGAAAAAATTATCAAAGCAGAAGAATTAATGAATGATAAAAAGATTAGTGCCTTATTGGTGGCAGAGAAAGATCAGCTTATTGGAATTCTTCACTTATACGATTTATAGTGTAGGTATGTTAAAAAATATAAAATGATAATAAATCCTGTCATTATTATAAATAAGTAGAGAATATCTTTTACACTTAAGCCAAAATCTAAAAGCAGTGAATAGAAGATTGGAGCAATCGAAGTTCCTATCACAATAATATTGGAATCCATCCCTTTTATTTTTCCTAAAACTTTAGTTCCATATACCTCTGCCCAGAAAGTATTTCTGACCATACCTCCAAGTCCAATGCTAAGTCCTACTAGTCCCATATAAAAATATACAATAATAGGATGATCTATTTGAGATAATAGAATAATCCCTAATAAGAAGGGAAAGAGGATAAAAGGCTGTAGTTTTCTTGCACTGACTTTATCTATAAGAGGGCCCCAGATAAAGTTTCCAAGAATATGAATAAGAGAAAAGATAGTAAAAGACTTGGCCATAATACTAATATCCCAACCTTTAAGTGCTGCAATGGTATCTTGTTGAAAGAATAGAGCAGTCATAACAAAAGGAACAAAAGCATTGGCAATCATAACTAAGATTGGCCACTTTAAACGAAAAGCATCCTTCCAGGTAAATACATCCACACTATTATTTAATGAGTTCTTGTCTGCATAGACTTCCTTGGTCGGAAGTAAGGGAACAAGAATTAAGAGAACAGGCAGCATGAGAGCGAGAAAGAGGCCATTAAAATAAAGAAGACTTTCTCTCCATGAAAAGTAGCTAAATAGAAAAATACATAAAAGAGGAAGTACTCCTTCACTAATTGAGCGACCAAATCCAATAAGCATTAGTATTTTCCCTCGATGCTCACCATAAAAACGAGAAACCGTTGTTGTTGCCATCATACCTAGGGGGACTTGGCCAAATCCTCTAATAAAATAAAATGCGATAAATAGAGTCAGTCCATTAAATGCATTGGATAATAGAATAAAGCCTAAAGTCATCAGGGACATAACCATTGCGAGATATTTTTTTAGGGAAATACGATCAAGCAGAGAGCCGATAAAGCTAAGGTTAAAGCTTGCTAAGAATGTGGCAAGGGAATAGACAAAACTAAGCTCAGTACGTGTCACTTTAAGATCACTGATAATATGGTAATTAAACTGCGCTATAAAGAAAGTTTGACCAAGCCCTACAAAGAATAAAGTTATAAATCCAAAAAGTACTGTCTTATGATTTTCCTTGATAAGTCCTAAAAGACTCATAACTTGCCTTCAAGTTTTCTTATTAATTCTTGAATAAGGACCCACCCCATGGATTGAAAGAAGTACTTAGGCTTATATAATACAATGATATTTTTATCTTCTTTTAAATAAGATAATTTAAGCTCACCAATAAAGGGAAGTTTAAACTCTATCTCATCATTTCTGCTCTTTGATTTTCCGGGCAGAATATCTTTAATTGTTTCAAGGATTTGATCAAAATTAAAATTCTGTGGGACATTAAAATTAAACTGTAAGGTCTGGCCTTTAAAGTATTGGGGAATTTCCTTATGATCTTTTAATTGGCCAAGAATTGTCTTAAGAGGAATGTCCTCTAGAATATCTTTATTTGCTTCTTCAAAAGCTTCAGTGAGAGAAAGTGTTTGATGATCAAACTCATCCTTGGCTAAAGAATCTGTCACTATTGTTTCGAGCTCAATACTTCCAATGAGATACTCACTTATTTGAGCATACTCTGGAATAATGATTTTAAGAATTTCTTTTGCCAGATCAATGGGGAAGTCTTCAATATAGATCTCAGGTCTTCTTAAATTCTTATACTCAGCATATTTAATGAGGAGATCCTTATAGGTGATGATATCACTACCACCAATATTAAAGATTTTATTCTCAGTAAAATCTCTAAGATGAGATTGTTCTAAATAATATAGAACATCACTTAATGCTATTGGCTGACAATCAGCTTGCGACCATTTTGCAGTAACTAAAAATGGTAAGCGATGAACTAGTGCTCTAACCATTTCAAAGCTAGCTGAACCAACACCAATCACAATAGAAGCTCTAAGTTCAATGACCCGGGCCTTGCTTGATCTAAAAATATCTCCTACTTTTGCTCGACTTGATAAGTGATCACTAAGTTCATTTTTAGGAATAATTCCTCCTAGATAAATAATCTTGTGATCTTCAGTAAGTAGTTGTGCAATATTTTGAGCTTGTTTTCTCTCCCTTTCGGTAAAATCTCCACTGTCACTCATAGAGTGGGCAAAGTAATAGATTGTTTTTGCCTTTGCGACTGGCTCTTTTAGAGTATTGCTATCTTCGAGATCGCCTTGGTGAATAGTTGTTTTATCGGAATTACTAAAAACTTTGCTTGGAGTTCTGGCAATTACATCAACAGAGAGAGAATTCTCTTCAAAATGCTTTAATAAAGATGAACCAATAAAACCTGTAGCTCCTATAATTAAAATATCACTCATGAGGAATTCCTTTAGAAATTTTTTCTAGGTACTTACCAAAAAAATGCATAACAATTAAGTGCACAATTGCTTGGGTATAGCGATAAATATACCAAGGTAGAGCTGGGTGAAAATCGTGGATAGCACTTAAGGTCGTACTTCCATTTAATACTTCTCTAAACTCTAAACGGCCTCGGTCTTGGTCTGCCGCAAGAAGACCACCTTTAATATAAAAAAGTTGTCTATCAGTGGTGCTTCTTTCTGGTGACCATTTGAGAATTAAAAGCTTTAATCTTCTATGTAAGAATGAGAATGTTACCCACTGATTATCTATTGTAACGATGATAAATGGGAATAGAAACTTGGGTAACCAATGCATGTAGAGTTCTGCTACATCTCTCGCAGTATATCCCTTAGGAAGAATAGCTCTTTGTACTGAGCGTACTGTCTTTCTTTTAGTTCTTCTTTTTGAGAAGTGATAATCTTTATTCTTAGTATCCTTAACACTTAAATGAATTGCTTCAGATACACTTAGTGCATTAAATGTTTGTGATCGATATGTGCGCTTAGGATCTGCATTTAAAGTGTGCTTTAAAGACTCAACTAGGGGATAAACCAGCATCCGAGAGGCTCCTGAAATCAAAGAGACCCAAAGTCTAGATAGGTAAATCAAAGAGACGGGAAACTTAATAAAAACTCTTTTTAAACCTAACTCTTTAGCAGTATCTTTTAAGACTTCTAAGTAACTCTTTGAATCACTGGATGCTAAGTCATAAACTTGTTTTTCTTTTTTTTCTAATCTAAGAATTTCAACGATAGTTTTAGTTACTTGGTTTATATGAATTGGACTCGTTTGATTCTGTGTCCATTTGGGACAAATCATTATTGGAAGTCTTTTAACTAGGTTGAGAAGGATATGGAAAGAAGAACCACCGTGACCTAGGATCAGACCTGCTCTTAGAAAAATATAATTCTCTATATTTTCAGCAAGTGCTAATTCCACTTCATAACGTGATTGTAGGTGGGTTGATAGTTTTGTCTCTTTTGGAATTAATCCCCCAAGATAAATCGTATTACAAATCCCTAGCTTTCTAGCAGCTCGTCCAAAGTTATCTGCTAGGATTAAATCATAATCACTAAAACTAGCTTGATCTAAGTGGGCAGAGGGTTGCATTGAGTGAACTAAATAGATTAATTCATCAGCACCATGTATTGCTTTTTCAATATCGAGGACAGAAAAGAGGTCACACTTTTTCCATGTAATTCTTTCTGTTTTGCTTTCTTTTTCAGAGCGACTTAGGGCCAGAATTTTATAATCAGTGTCTTTTAAGAGTTGATTGATTAGATTTTGTCCAATAAAGCCCGAAGCACCTGCAATTGCCACTGTTTTCATAGACATATTTTAACAAATAAGAACAATTATAGACAATTATATGTGAGTTAAATAAACTGTTTAAGTGATATCTAAAAACTTACTACCCGCATTCTTTAAAGAAGTTATAACGCATATACCAACATTGGCATTGAAATCAATGGACTGGAAAGGTTTGTTAAAGGAATTAGGTCCAGTTTTATTACGATTAGGAAAAGATGATTTAGAGGCCGATAAAGTCAATTTACTAAAAGAAAACCTTAATCTCGATATTAAATTTGAAAAGCACCAACAAGAAATTACAGATCAAAGTTATTACGAAGAAGTTTTAAAACTTTATTTTGAACAACTTGGTAACCCTAAAGGATTAGTGCTCGATATTAGACAGAAGTTCTTTAGCTTTGTAGATGGTCAATTAATTTGGAAGCCTAATAATATCTGGTATAAGTTTGATGATAATTTTCGTTTATCTTTATTAAAAATTTATAAAGGTTTTTATTATGAAGATGATGAGATGTTTTCTAATGGCCTAGTTGAAATTGGACTTGCAAAAGATCTCGATGATGAGAAAAGAAAAGAATTAGAAGTATTATTCAAAGAACACTTTGGTGCTGGTGGAAGTGAGCCTATTCATTTTAAGCTTAAAGAGTTCCAAGAGTCTTTTTATCACATGTTTAAGTTCTTTGTGGATAACTCTATTGAACTAAAATCTGACTTTATGTTCTTAGGAATTTACTTAGTCACTCTTTATATGAACTTAGAGAACTCTGATCATAAATTAGATGTTAAACAATGCTTTCTTAAACAGTACCCTCAATAAATATCGATACGACACTTATCTAGAGTTACTCCTCTTTCATTTACCCACATTCTTTGATTGACTTCACCTTCGATCAATTCACCTTCAAAGTAATTAAATGAAGCTTCTTTTAAATAATCTAGGCCTGGTCGATAAAGCCCACGAGTTTCATCAAAAACAGTTTCAACCTTATTTCCATCGGTATAATTATAAAAGCGGTAACGAAACTCAATGTCTGAACCTGCTATTTTTAAATCAAGTCTAATTTTGCTATTAAAGTGCCACTTTGCAGTTGGTATTCCAGCATCACGATCAAAAGTAAATGAATAAGCAGAAACACTATTTATTGTTTTTGAAAATACTATCTCTCCACTTTGAAGTTGGTGACCATAAATGACAAAAGTTTTTGTTTGTAATTCACTTGTTTCGATTCTTTCAAAAGTGTAGTGACAAAGAAGACGATAATTAGTTTGATCAAATTGTAGGTTCTGATCAATATCTAATCCAAATGCATTCATAGCACTAAATGCTAGTATGAGAATAAGCCTTCTTAAGTTCATTTAAGGAGTATAACACGGTGCGTAGGTTTGGCTATATTTATTGTAATAAATACATGTAATTACAGGGCGCAGATACCTTGATCGAGATCATTAATTTCACTAACTGGAGTACAATAACTGATCCATTTGCCATCTCTCATTTCGGCCATACCAAAAACCCATTCAATGAGTTTATGGGTGTCTGGAATAACTGTAAATTTATCAATAGTTACATTAGGTTGAACACCATCGACAGCATAGCACCAGCCATAGCTTTTCATATTTTGCATATCTTGAATAAAGATTGCATCTTCACCATAAGGAGTATTTTGGATAGAGCGAATGCCATTATAAGCACTGATGTATGGAATACCATGGTCATCAAATAGGTTAAAAGTGAGATCTGACATTTGCATTGGCTCAAGCATATGAAAGCTTATAAGTTCATACTTACCTTTCTCGCAGGGATCATGGATTATTAGGTCAATAGAGTAAGCGTTAAAGGCCAATAGAATTAATGCGATTATCTTTTTCATGCACCAGAGATTAGGTGCTTTTTAGGCCAATGTCAAAAGCTAGGAAGCCAATTGACACTGACTTAATAAAGTTCTTCTAAGTTCTTTTAAAACAAATAGATAACGGTTCTCAGTACGAGGAATTTTGTTCGATCCTTGCATTAGAGAGAAGTTCTTATAACAATTCTGAAAAGTATTCATGTATTGTTCACATTTATTACGATTCACATTCTTTTTAAAACTGATTCTTAGCTTATTTAAGCCTTCAAAGATTTTATTGGAAATAGGGTCATTGCTTTCAAAGCTGTCATTAGCATAACTGATTGTTTGAAAAAATTGAGTCTTATTTTGCATCATACAAGCATCTCCAAAGGAGTCTATATACTGACTTGTGCCCATTTTATTTATACAAACAACTTCTAATTCTTTACCTTTATTATTAGCTAATGAAATAACATTAAGCCCTTGTTTTAAGTTGAGATCAAATACTGTGGCCCTCTCATTATTCTGCATAATAAGACTATTATCTTCTAACCACATTAATCGTTTCTTTGGAGTGAAAACTGTTTTCTCTGTAATTTGAGTGTGCTGAATTTGCGTGATTGAGTCTAGACAAGTAAGTGTTTGGTCTAACTCATTTGCTTGAGCCTGATATAAACCAATCATAAATGCCAAGACTAAGAATGCTTTCATATTTCCCCCTCAAAGTTATACTTTATATTGCAGGAGAAATGCCATTGAAAAGCATGTGATTACAGCACCTTAAGAGAGCTAGCTTGTGTAAGTAATTCACAGTGTTTAAAGTTTAAACACTCTCTAATAGAGCACTCTAGTGATCACACTTTTTTGGAGAACTTTAATTTCGTCAGCTAAGTTTTGAACATCTTTTTTAGAGTCGATATCAATAATCAAATAACCAATCTTTTCATCCGTTGAAAGAGATTGACCACCGATATTTACACCAGCTTTTGAGATAATATTATTTATCTGCCCTAACATTCCTGGTTCATTTAAGTGAACATTGGTAAGTCTAGAGTAATTATTACGATAAGACATTTCAAGATTAGGAAAATTAACGGCACCAGCAGTTGATCCATAATTTAAAAACTTATTAAGAGAGTCACTAACTTCTTGTCCAATAGAAATTTGAGCTTCTTCAGTACTTCCACCGATGTGCGGAGTTAAGATAACATTTTTTAAACCTTGTAATGGAGATTGAAACTCATCTTTATTAGAGGCGGGCTCTGTTGGAAAAACATCAACTGCAGCTCCTGCAATATGCTCTTCTTTTATAGCTGCTGCCAGATCATTAATAACGACTACGGTTCCGCGAGAAGCATTAATTAAATATGAACCTTTTTTCATTTGAGATAGTTCTTTTGCTGTAATCATATCTTTAGTGCTAGGGAGCTCTGGAACATGTAAAGTTACGAAGTCACATGTACTTAAAAGCTCTTTAAGTGAGCTAAGTGGTGTTGCATTTCCAAGAGGAAGCTTCTTTGCTTCATCAAAGAAATAAACATCAAGTCCCATTCCTTCTGCCAGTACACTTACTTGGCTTCCGATATGTCCATAACCAACAATACCTAGTTTTTTCCCACGTACTTCAACTGAACCAACAGCAGACTTATCCCATTGTCCTTTGTGAGCATTTGTATTTTTATCACCAAGTCCTCTCGCTAGTGCAACGATTTCTGCAATCACAAGCTCAGCAACACTTCTCGTATTAGAATGAGGAGCATTGAAAACAGGAATTCCAAATTCTTGAGCACTTTCAAGATCTACTTGATTGGTTCCAATACAAAAACAACCAATAGCATGTAAGTGACTAGCTTCTTTTAAGACCTCTGCAGTAATTTTTGTTTTTGAACGTATACCAATCACATCAAAGTTTTTAAGCTTTTCAATTAGCTCATCTTTATCTGGAGAGTAATTTATTAACTCAACCGTATGTCCCTTTGCTTCTAGTTCTGACTTGGCAATAGCATTGATACTTTCAGTTAATAAGATTCGTTTTCCCATAGTTGACCTTTTTTGGCAGTGATTGGTATTTTTACCCTTTCAGGTTAAAAGAAGTTCTTGTGTTAATCAATACTCAATTCGTTAGTTAAAAAGAAACTATTTGATTTTTATACTAGAAATACCTTTATGGTATAACTCTTGAATATATTTAGGAACTTTAAGTGGGACAAATTCCTTAAAGAGTCTAAGGGCGTATTGTACGTAGTTCGTCTTCTTGTACCAAAGAAGGGTTTTGATCTTACGCTTCATTGGATAGTATCCCTCGTTATAAAGTTCCTTTACACGATCTGAATTATCAAAACGAGAATAATCACTAAGATCTAATGATAAGGAAATATCACATTTCTTTATCTGATCTCTTGTTCGTAGATCTATCGCGATATCAAAAGCATTACCCATAACACCAATGACATCCTCAGGGTAAGGGTATTTCTTTACACCGTTTAAATCAATGCCAATTAATATTCCAGCCCCCATCTCTTCTAAAACTGATACTGGTACATTTTCAGTTATTCCTCCATCAACTAATAAACGGTTATTAATTTGAATAGGGATATAGAGACCAGGAACAGCACATGAGGCACAGACAGCATCCACTAGGCTGCCTTTTTCAAACACTACTTGTTCACCTGTATTTATATCGGTGGTACAAATTGCTAGTGGAATCTTGGCATCTTCAATGCGTAAATCCCCGAGATCTTCTAAGATCATTTGTTTGATCGAGTGGGTGGTAAAAAAACCACGTTTTTTCATGGTAAAGTGAATTACTTTTTTTATTGAGAGGTTATTGCCAACCTTTTCAATTTCATCAATTGATTTTCCAAAGGCATAATAACTTGCGATTAATGCACCAACGCTGGTACCAGAAATACAATCGATCTTAATACCTTCTTCTTCAAAAGCACGCAGGACTCCAATATGTGCAATCCCTTTTGCTGCACCACCCCCTAGGGCCAAACCAATTTTTGTATTAAACGGATTGAATCTCATAAGGATCAGTATAAGGAATCCTATGGGGAAAGCCTAGTTGAAATGTAAGTATCGAAAAATTAGAGTATCTGATATAAAACATATCTAAACTAATTAAAAATCAGTATAAACAAATTATGAAAATATTCTTTATCTTGCTTACATTCATTATTCTTGGTTTTGGTATTGTTTATAAAATGAACTATGCCCCAACAGAAAATAATTACGATATATTACAAGCTAATTATGGGGGAGATTTCACATTAGATTCTAAGGCCGGAAAAATTAGTTTAAGTGATTTTAAAGGTAAAGTGACAATTCTCTATTTTGGCTTTGCAACCTGTCCTGATGTTTGCCCTATGAGTCTCTCTTATTTAAGTAAGGCCCTTAAAAAAGTAGAGGGTAGTGAAGATGTACAAGTTATATTTATTAGTGTCGATTACAAGAGAGATACTCCAAGTAAGGCTGACAATTATGCAAAGTTTTTTAATAAGCAATTTATAGGAGCAACTGGAACAAAAGAAGAAATAGACCAAGTCGTCTCTCAGTATAATGTTTATTATAAATTTATCGAAATGCCAGACTCAGCTATTGAATACACTGTAGATCATACTTCTCGCTTCTTTATTATTAATAGAGATGGGAAGGCCCGAAAGATGATTCGTTCAGATGAAGACCAAGAAATATTTATTAAAGAATTAACAGCAGTTATAAAAAATAATTAATCGAGGAATATATGAAAACACTTTTATTATTATCAATTTTTTCACTTTGTAGTTTTGCAAAATTAAGCTTTATTAATCCCCATATTGCTCATGTTATTCCAGGGAGTAAAATTAGTGCTGCTTTTCTAATTATTAAAAATGATTCAGATAAAGCAGTAGATCTGGTTGGCGTAAAAAGTGATTTTGCAAAAGTTATCGAATTGCATACTCATGAAATGGAAGAGGGTGTTATGGCCATGAGAAAAGTTGAAAAAATGACTATTCCTGCCCATGGTGAACTAGTTTTAAAGTCTAAAAGTTTACATATTATGATCTTTAAAATTCAAGAGGAACTTAAACTTGATTCAAAAAGAAAAATGGAATTAAGCTTCTCTGATGGAACAAAGGAAAATGTCGATTTTAAAATTATCGATGTTTACGCTAAAGGATA
>CAJXHA010000075.1 GCA_913053615.1 uncultured Bacteriovoracaceae bacterium
CTAATGAGTAAATGGGAAAAAGTAAATTGGATTTGTAAACTTTACTGGAAATTTAGAAGTGAATCTTAATATCGAGACCGAATTCATTGGCAGAGTAGACTTGTTCGTCACCATCATAAATTAAAGTATCCTCTAAAAAGCCATAGCGAACATGACTAGAGATATCTCTAGATATATAGTAGCGAAGTCCTATATCAATTTGATTAGATGTGGAGAATTCAAGTTGCGCTCCTGTTGGATGATCAATTCCAAGTGTATTTAGATAGAAACGAGCATTTCCTCCAAAGCTAATAGCATCATTTAAATGATAGTAATAATCGCCACCAAAGTGTAGGGAAAGAAAACTAATATTGGCACTTTCACCCTCTTCAGTTACTTGAATATTTGCATCATAGTAGGGAAGTGATCGATAACTAACTCCTGCCTCAAGGTCGTATTCATTAATACTATTTCCAAGTTTTAGATTGGCCATTGAAGATACGTTAAAGAGAAACCAATTATCATCAGCATTTACAACTGATGATGCCCAGCCATCTGTTTGCCATGACCAAGGTGAGTTCTTATAGTGTCTCTCTGCAAAGAAGTGATAGTTATTTCCGCTAAAGCGAGAACTAACAAGAGTGTCATTTTCAGTTATAAGACCTTGAAAGTCGATTGAAGTGGAAGACATACCAAATCCAAATGACCATGGAGTCTTTCCAAACTTACTGGCAAGCATATTACCCTGAGAAATAGGAGCACCTTGTGATTTATCAACCACATTAGAGAGGTCATTTTGGTCCCAATCAAAGAGGATAGTAGAAGGATCACTGGCCCTACCTTCTGAAGTAAAGGAAACTAGTTTGAGTTTATATTTACCTTTAGGTATTTTGGTTTTATCCAGATTGACTCTTCTAATTTTCTTTTTTTCTGCTTTGTAAATTTGTACCCAGCGATTATTACGGCGATGAAAGATATTTATTTTATCTCTTTCTGAATTAAGTGAAGAGTCCCAATAAATTGAAAAGTACTTATCTTTAACTTCAAATTGAACCTCTGGGGCATTCATCTTAGGAGGGTGGACCACAAAGAATTTAGTAAACTCAACTTTTGATGGGGTACTATCCTTTGCTGTTAGTGCACTCACTTTCCAATAATACTTTCCAGCAGTAGAGAAGTCATAGCTATAATATGTATCTGTTAAATTTTTATTTAAAAGAATTTTGCCAGCTTCATTGGTCACTTTTAAATTATAACGATCTGCTTCCGCGATTTCTTCCCAAACAAAGGTAATGGGTATTTCTGTATCTTCAATTAGATCATAGCCTTGATTAAGGCTAGGTGTGACTTGTTTTACAGTGGGTAATGATACTTTAAAAAATCGCTTTTCTCCCCATGAGCCTGGAACGTTTCTATAGTCTAGTGAGCGTATTTGAAAGTAGTAATCACCTGAGTTAAGAGATTTAGTCCAAACTGTTGAGAGAACCTTTTCTTTTAAAAATTCTTTCTCGTCCCCATTAATGACTTTGAAGACTTTTACCTCATAACCAGTTGCCCCCATGGTTGGAGACCATGATAATTCAACAACTCGATTGGCCGCTAAAAGAAAGTGTGAATAGGTCGAAATAATTAGTAAAATTAGATATTTCATCTAATTACTATAGTATCAATTTTTGGTGCCTGAACATAGGACTTTTCTGGAACATCAAGAGGTACACTTACAGTAGGTTCACTACTTCTATCGTACTGGTCTTGTGTTACTGCGTTTATATAATATTTCCCTGGCATAAGCCCACTAATAGTGTCTTTAGAGCTTTTCATACGGTGCAGTCTTATTACCTCACCATTTTGGTCTTTTACTTTAACTAAGATCTTGTGGGAAAAATCTTCCAAAGGCTTAAAGTTGATTTTTAGCTGACCGGCAGTATTTGCAATTAGTCTTTGGTCAGTATTGCCAGCAAACTCTGGCTTACTTGGCAGAGGCTTCTCGCGAACTTTGATTGCACGGACATTGGACTTGGCCACAATCTTTCCATTATCATCAAGAGCTTGTACTTTTATATAGTAAGTACCATCTAAACGAATAGGTAAACGTACCTTGGTGCCAGCGACATTTTCACTAATTGCATTTTTAAAGTCTTGAGTAGGAGCGTAACTAATATTCCAAGTTTTTGCATTACTCGTTTTATTCCATCCAATTTCAATTTCTGGTTTTTTTAGATATTCAAAAATATTACTTTTACTTAACCACTGAATTCTTTCAGGAGATTTAACAAAGAATACTCTTTCTTTTGAAAAATTTGAAACTTGTCCTGTCTTATCAATGGTCGCTACTTTCCAAGAGTATTGGCCAGGGCTTAAGTTATTTAAATAAAAAGTAGCATCTTCAATATCCTGGTCGATACGGATGGGCTTACTTCCTTTTATCGTGTTTACAAATAAACGATACTTTTGAGCAAGATTTACTCTTTCCCAAGATAAGGCAACTTGAGTCGACTTTTCTTGTTCACTCAGAATAAAGAGATTATTCTCTTGTGGCAGAGCAAGTTTCGGTGGAAAACTTTGATTATAATATTTGACTCTAAAAGATTGAGTTTCTGATTTTAAATAGCGTTTTGAATTTTTAAGGTTAACTGTAATCCGCCAAAAATACTGTCCTTCGGCCATTTCAACACCAAGTGATTTCTTACTAGTTTCTTCTGAATAAAGTACTTTTTTAAAAGCTTGATCTTGAGCTATTTCTAGAAAAGTATTTTCAAGAGGACTAGCACTTTTCCATTTAAATTCCACTAATTTCTTATCCATATCTCTTTTGAATTTTACCACTTCATCAACTCCTGGATTAATTAGAATTGGAGCATAGAGATTTTTAACTTCATTAGAGAAAATTTCTGAGTAAACAATTTCTTTACCTTTTTTTCCAACAATTTTCCAATAGTAACGACCTGGATTGATTTTAGCGACAATCTTATTTTTTACCTTATTATTTATAATACTTTCTTTTTTTAGTGGAACCAGTTCATTAGGAGTTTTTCCTATGAGTATACTAAAGTCGTAATTCCCCTTAATTTCATCCCATGCAAAAGTCACATATTGATTTTTTTCATCCAGATAAATCCATTCATTAAAGTAAGGAGCAACATTAAAAAAGCGAACTTTTTGTTCTTTAAATCCATCTTCAGTTAGCTGACCTGCTTGATCACCTGAGAGTAATTGTTCTTTACCATTAATATTGGCCTTAACTTTGGCTCCTTTTAAGGCCAGATCAACCTTACCATCTTGTACATTAATTTGGGCCTTCCCATCAGAGATATCAAGTGTCTTTCCACCAGCATTAATTTGAATATCACTTTTTGATTTTGCATTTTCAACAAAGAGATTACCTTGTACATTTCCTACAACAAACTTATTGTCCTTCTTTTCTACAATAAAACGAGTTTGTGGTTGAATCTTTAAAACCGTTTCACTTCCAAGAAATCTAATTTCAGCGATCGTTCCATCACCAGTCTTTAATGAATCACCTTGATAAAGCTGACTGCCGGTAGGGAGATCCATCCAAAATGCTTGCCCTGCTGGCATTTTTTGAACACCTTCTTCATCGATATAATTAACAATTGCCACAGGCTCACGCTTCTCATTGCTATTGGGAAGATTATAATTGGGCTTTAGTAGCTGATATGAAGCTACAACACCGGAAATAGAAATAAAGAGAGCTATTAGGTATCTCATATTTCACTTATCGCGAAATACAACTAAATATAAGAGCTCTAATAAGTGAGTGGTAAGAATTTCCGATCTAAGTAGGCAAACTTTGCAAAAAAATAACAGAGCATTTCCCTTGTTACTTTATTAACCGATAAAATAGACGTGAAAGGTTTAAAAATTAAACTACCCATTCTCTTACGTATGACTTTCCTAATAACTTTATTACTAGGTGGAGTTGCATATATTATTGCTGTTAAGAACTCGGATTTCTTTAAAAGCTTCTCAAAAACAAGAGAGGAGTCAGCTGAACTATTAGAGGTTAAAACACACGCTTCACAAGTAGGAACAATTATTGAAATCTTTACTGAAAAAATTCAATTATATGGAACTGATTTAATTGCAGAGTATCAAAGTGGTGGATTTAGTCCGGTCTTTAAAGGTAAGTTTAATAATGATCAAGACTTCTTTAAGCTTGAAGTCTTCACCCAAGTTGATAGTAATTTTAAAAAATTAACTGAGATTAGTTCAAATGATCCGGAAGCAGCTTTAGTTAAAAATATTATCTATCCCATGGAGGAATTGGGTAAAATATTTGACGGGGGAATACTTGTTGAAAAATATGAAGCCGATTTAAAGAGTGAAAAAAATAATGAAAGAATAAAAATGTTAAGACTAATGGTTCCTCTGGTTAAAGAAGTCGACGGAACATTTTCTCATATTGCGATTGGACATTTTAATATTGAAAAAATTAGAAGACCATTTGCTGAGATTGTATCTCGCAATTTTTATCTTGTGGATGGAAAAGGTGAATTAGTTGCTCACTCGAATGGAAAACTAGATGCAAAGAATAATAATGTTTCCCACTGGCAATTAGTTACAAAGGCCATGAATTCAGATATTACCATCTCTCAAATTACAGAAGACCTACAAGATCATGCGAAAACAGATATACAAGGAGCATATGCTAAAACAAACTTTGGTTTAACAATCTTTTCAGAAACTCCTAAAGAGCTTATTCTTGGGCCTAGTCGAATAGCTAAGCAAGAATCATTTTATTGGTTAGGAATTATTCTTAGTGCCTCTTTTTTCTTGGTATTTGTTTTCTCAACTACAATTACTAATCCAATTGAGAAGCTACAAAAATTAACGGAAGAAATTGCAGATGGAAACTTCGAAGTAAGTGCTGCATCTGAAATAAAATCTAATGATGAGTTAGGTGATCTCGCAGTTGCTTTTGATAATATGACCCTTGGTCTTAAAGAAAGAGATAAAATTAAAAATGTTATGAATAAATTTCATGGAAGTGCTGTTGCTGATGAATTAATTAATTCTGAGGTTGAAAAGAAAGGAACTCGTAAAGACTGTGTTATTTATTTTTCTGACATTAGAGGTTTTACCGATTTTAGTGAGCGTCATGATGCAGAAGAAGTTGTCGAGATGCTAAATGACTATTTTGAAATTATGGTTGGAATAATCATCAAGCATGGCGGTGTTGTGGATAAATTTATTGGTGATGCTATTATGGCCGTATGGGGTGCCCCTAGTGGAACAGATAGAGATCCACAAAATGCTGTCAAGGCATGTTTAGAAATGCGAGAGGCCTTGGTGCACTTTAATGAAAAAAGATTATCAGAAGGTAAAGAAGAAATACGTGTTGGTATGGGACTTCACATGGGAGATGTGATTTCTGGAACTCTGGGAAGTAGTGAAAGAATGGAATTCACAGTCATCGGGGATAATGTGAATATGGCCGCAAGAATTGAGGCCTCTACGAAGGCCTTTGGAGCAGATGTATTACTCTCTCAAGAATTGGCCGAAACAGTTGAAGAAGAATACATAATTAAAAAAGCTGGGGGGGTTGAGGTTAAAGGAAAGTCTCAACAATTATATCTTTATACTCTTCATGGTTATAAGCATAGTGATGGAACCATGCAATTAGTAGAAACCAAATATTCTTCATATAAGGCCGAAAAAGCTGATAAGGTCAAAGTCTCTTAATTTCTAAAATCAAAGCTTTAACTTAGAATTGTGTCCATATTCTATGGCGATTTATCAATTAATTCCTTTCTAAGTACCTGAAAACAAGTCAGAGGTATGCACTCAATTATAATGAAATAGAATTATATATATAGAGGGAAGTTGCCGATAAGTTAACCGTATGAAATTGCTAATAATCTTGTGCACATTCATTTTTGCTTTAGCTTGTAATCAAGAACTTGATCAAGTGAAAGTAAAGTCACTTTCAAACTCTAAGTATTCATACAATAAATTTACAGATCCAACTTCAGTAGAAGAATTATTAAATGGAACATTTCAATTTGTCGCAGATATAAATCAAGATCGTCCAAGCTTCATTGAGCCTAATCCGATTTTTAGAATTGAAGTGGTTGATGGATTTATTTACTTTGATGATCCAAGTTCAAATATTGGAACTGAAGTTTATTTTTATCAGTACTCAACTAAGAATAGTTTATTCTTAGCTGATCTTTGTCCAGGTTCTTGTGGGACAACACCTCTCTCATATGCATGGGTTGGTGAAAGCCTTTATATTCTCATAAATAACTCTGAAGTAGGAACTGAAATTGCTGAGGTTAATTTTGAACCTTTTAATGTAACGGTACACGAAAGCATCAGTGGTGCAAGTTCAGTTATTACAGATAATGCTTCAGTAGTTCCACAAAATTATTCATTATATAGCTCTAATAATACGCTTATAACTGAGGCCAATATTAATGGAACTGATTATGATATCGATTTCTTTGATCTTGATAATAAAGAATTTATTGATCTCGATGGTATTTCAGGAAATGGGTACTCAGATTTAATTGATGTTTTTGGAGCAACCTTTAGCATTAGTAAGCTTGCATTTGTTAATGATAAGATAATTTATAGAAGAAGTGGAGGGCAGCCTTTTGTTTATAATGAAACAAATAATACCTTCACGACACTAGGTTCATTCACTATTCTTTCTGATACAGGTGGACCTGGTTATCCTATAGATGTTACAGGCAATATAAATGCTATTAAGGCCTATAGCTATAATGGTATCGAATATGCTGCACTTCATGGAGTCAATACAAATGGAGCTGAAAGACACTTCTTATTTAATTTAAGTAATAATTCTTATATTGCACTTGATACACAAACAAACCCAGCGACTCATGAAGCTTATTATGGATTAGACTTTATTAGTGATAAATTATTTATGCTGGCTGAGGATACTAGTGATACACTTGGAGGAGGAGGAAATGAGAAAAAACTTTTCTTTTATAATCTCTCTAACTATCCAACGACTCCACAGGTAAGTTTAATTACGCCTAATTTCTTTGATTATAAGTTTGATACTGCAGACTCTACTGAATATGATATTAAAGGTGGTATTAAAGTTGATGATTATCTTTATTGTTTGGAAGATTTTGAATATGCGGGAATTCATACAACTTTATTTTGTCTAGACCTTTCCAGTGGTAAAAGATATGAGTTTCATCCAAGTCGATTTGATACAGAAGGAAGTCTCAATGAGTTTACTGTAGTTGGAGACTTAGGAAATAAAGACTTTTCTCCGGATGCATATTTTAAGAAAGCTAGAGTACTAGGAAATAGCCTTTATATACCTCTGAAAAATAGTGCTAATTTTGATTATTATTATTTTAAAATTTATCGCGATGGAAGTGAGATAAAATACCAGCGTCTGGCGGATATTTTGCCATTACAGCAAAATAACTTTGCCGCAACTGATATTGACTATCTTGGGGGAACTCTTGATGGGAACTTTCTAAGTCTTACTCTTTTTGGAGGGACTTCATATGTCACAATTAATACAGTTGATAATAAATTATATGACTTCTTAGGTGCAAATTATATTGCGGGCACAGATAGAATAAATGATTCAGGAATACCAGTTGTAAAGTATGTCGATCAAGATATCATCTTTGGTTCTTATACTCGTAATACTCCAAGTGCCAATTCTAAAGGTTATGCTTTTATCATTGATCGTGCATCAAAGAAATTAATTTTAGATGCTAAGTTAAGATTACAAGAAGATCTACAATTTAAAAGAATAGGTAATGACTTTTATTTTTCAGCTCAAAATCATATAGATGATCCAGTTGGATACCAAACTATAGTTCGCTATGATATTACTAGTCAGTTCTTTGGATATAAAGTTGGCTCTTATGATCAGTTTAAGGCCTTTGTTGTTTATAATGATAAACTAATCTTTAGTGCAAAAGACTCAGCAAGTGGAAACTTTAATGTAAAAACTTATGGGTTAGGGGCTGACTCTACAATTTGTCCTTATACCTCTACAACGGTTTTTCAAATACCAGTTGTACTAAATAATAAATTGTATTGTCGCTCTAGCGCGGCACAGGTAGTGGAGTATGACGCTGCAATGTCTATGAATATGCTGTATTCAAGTGGTTCTCAGCATCCAATATTTTCTTATTTTGATGGAACTAATATTTTCCAATCAACGTATCAAGTTTTTAGTGAAAAGCTTCTTTTTTCTGGAACAAATGGGGGACAGACATATTATATATATGATCCTAATACCAATACGACTTCTGAATTACTCTATGACTTAAATAGTAATCAAGTGAATGCACAACTGTACAAACCATTTGTAAGTAAGGATAAGGAATTAGTATTCCATAAGAATACATATGATAATGATACTAATAGTGTGGATGAATTATCTCCACAACTTTTTAATTTTAATAATAGTTTAAATCAAGCAACTAATAAAATTGAAACAAATGATACTGTTAATACCGATAATGGACACCTTCTTTACACTTCACGCTTTGATGAACTCTTCATCGCTGCTCCTGGTAATGATATTCTAATTCATAATGATATTACCTTAGGTGGAAATTGTTCTAGTTCTCTAAGAGGGAAGCCAAGCTTTCAATATGCAAATGCTAAAAATAAGTATGCTCTTCTTTATCACCGTGAATATGCTGGAGGTTCTATTGTAAATAATAGCCTTTGCTTTTATAAAGATGGTGTTGGACTTAATCTAGGAGTGTATGGTTTTGCTGGAAAGGATTTAAAAATCAAGACGGTTTTTGAAAATGATGATTATTATATTTTTCAAGTAGTAAAGCCTATTGATAATGAAGGTAAAATTGTAAAAATAAATTTAAACACATTATCAGTTTCATTCATCTCAACTTTTCCTGGTACCGAGTTTTTTAATGTTTTACAAGTTGGTAAGGGACTCCTTTTCTGTGGAGAAGGGGTTGGCGTTTATGATCCTTATTCAGCGGATCCATTTGTCGTAAGTACACAGTATGCTTGTTCCCCTGAAAGCTTATATATTGATGAAAAAGAAAGGATAGCATACTTTGCTTTAACTGATTTTCAAAAGCAAATTGGTTATGAATTATGGTCATATTGCTTTGCTCCTAATGGGAATTGCTCTACAGAGTCTCTTCTTAATGGAGATGTTTTTATTACTAAGCTATCCACAAGATTTGTAAATAACTCTGTTGGAAATACAATTACTCTAACAGGTAGGGGATTTAACTTTGTTGAAAATGTGAAAATTGGTGGAAGCTTCTGTCAGTCTATAAGTATTATTTCTGATACTCAAATGACTTGTGATATTCCAACTCTTTCAGATGGAACTTATCACCTAGATCTTATAACTTCGAGTGAAACAATTCGCTATGAGAATACCATCACCTATAATCCAGATGCTACTCTCACTGGATTAAATCCTACTACATTATCACTTGGCGATGAAACGAGAATTGTTGGGACAAACTTTGTTCCTGGAGCTCGTGCCTTCTTTGATAATGTCGAGTGTACATCTCACTTAGACCGTAATGATACATCTTTTATTTGTCAGGTTCCTATCGCTATCACTGGAACTCATAATATTAAAGTTATCAATGGAGACGGTTTTGAAGTGAGTCAAAACTTTCCTCTAACAACAACCAGCCCTATTATAAGTAGCGTTGTATTAGTAAGTGATAATTCATTAAATGCTTTTGGTCCAATCAGTGGAGGAACAAGTATTGAGTTAAATGGTGCAAACTTTGATGCATCACTTTCAATTGTTGAGCTCAATGGAGAGGCCTGTACATCTATTGTTGTTGGCGGAGCTAATGCTAGAGTTATCTGTGATACTCCAGCAAGTATTAGTGGATTAGGGGCTGTAGATGTCTATGTAGAAAACCCTGATGGTCAGAACTTTACTTTTACAAGTGGTTTTGAATATGTACCTGCTCCGACTGTTAGTAGTGTAAATTTAAGCAGAGGTCCAATTGGTGGGGGGACAACCCTAAATATTTCAGGAACAGGATTCAAAGAAAATGCTGATATTACAATTAATGGAAATGCTTGTACATACTCCAGTATTTCTGGTTCAACAACATTAACTTGTGTCACGACTAGTAATGCAATTGCTGGTGGACCTTATGATATTATTGTCACTAATAAAGACAATCAAAGCGCTACTCTTGCTAGTGCCTTTGAGTATGCTGCTGCTCCTACTATTACAGCAATTAGTCCAAACTATGTTGATAAGACTAATGGAGGAGTAATAACAGTTACAGGTACAGGTTTTAATACTAGTGATGGCGTACTTTTTTATGATTCTAATTTTGCTTTTACATGTGACTCTTACACTAATTTAACGGCCACATCTTTTGACTGTGTTTATGCAGCTGATAATTATTGGCCATTTGATTTAAGTGGTTATGATGTCTTTATTCAAAATAATGTGGATGCACAGAACTTTACATATTCAGGTGCAAATTTAGTCTACGTAGAAGATCCTAGCTTTACCTCGATCACTCCAAATAGTGTCACTGAAGCCACGAGTCCTTCTGTAACAATAAGTGGGAATTACTTCCAAGAAGTTGCAGGTAGTGCTGTGGTAAAAGTTGGTGGCAGTGATTGTACTAGTGTCGTTGTTGCAGGTGATAATCAAAGTATGACTTGTAATCTTCCAGCATTATCAGCCGGAACTTATTCACTTGAATTAACCATGGCGACCGGTAATACCATTACTATTCCTAATGCTGTCACTTATATCGCTACACCAACAATTACGAGCATTGATAGAACAGAAGTATCAACTGCAGGCGGTGAAGTGATAAATGTCACAGGAACAGGTTTTGTTAATCCAGCGACTGTCTCTATTAATGGAACAAATTGTGCAACAACGACTTTTAATTCAAGTACATCACTTACTTGTACTACGGCAGCTCAAAGTGCAATTGATAATGTTGATCTTGTTGTTACAAATCCTGACTCTCAAACAGCAACTAGTTTTGGAACTATTAGTATATTGAGTTCTCCTGGGTTTACCTCTGTCTCACCTGAGATTGGCTCAATAAGTGGTGGATCAAATATAACGGTTACGGGAACAAATTTTTATAATGGAATGAATGTTAATATCGGTGGATCTGCGAATTGTACTTCTGTTCTTGTTATCAGTCGAACACAATTAACATGTACCACCTCCTCTAGCTCTGCTGGTATTAAAGCAATTGTCTTAACTAATAACGGAGGACAAACAGCACTAGCAAACAATGCTTTTGAATATATTAATAATCCAACATACTCTTCAGTTTCTCCGGCCACAGTAGAAACAAGTTCAAATACTTTAATTACTATTAATGGAACAAACTTTCATACGGGAGTAAATGTTACAGTAGGTGGCTCAACTTGTACTGCACCTAGTTTAATAAGCTCGACTCAAATTACTTGTACCACACCAGCCCTTGCTAGTGGTACTTATGATATTGTGATTACAAACTCAACAGGACAATCTGTTACAGGTACAAGTGTGATAACTTTTGAGGATGCTCCTGTCGTAACTTCAACTAAAGCAAGTTATACCCATACTTCACAAACTGATCAAGGTCACGATGAAGGTGGTTATAATATAAGTATCTATGGAAGTAACTTTATTAATGGTGCAGGAGCTAGTATCGGAGGAACTGCATGTACGACGACGACATTTGTGAGTTCAACTGAGCTTAATTGTGCCTTTCCAAGTGGAAGTTATACAGCTGGTGCTGGTTATGTCGTGAATGTTTTTAATCCGAGTGGTTTAAGTGATATTCAAAATATTTGGAGTTTCTATCCACGAGCTAATAAGTCTTCGCATTCACCGGAAAGAGCCATTTCTAATCCATCGCTGTCTGGTGAAACGATTACAATCAATGGAAGTAATTTTAGAAGTGATGGTTTTGGATTCAGTGTCTCTATTAATGGTGAGGCCTGCACTAATTTAAGTTTTACAACTTCATCAATTACTTGTGATATCCCTGCACTTCCTGCTGGTCAAACTCCAGGGGAGAAAGACATTGTGATTAATAATGGAGATGGTGATGTAATCACTTTAACCAATGCATTTAGATATACAGATTATACATTATTTAATACTGGAAATGCACTTTATACAGTTGTCGCGTCCATGGAAAATGGAAATAAGTTATACTTAAATGGTACCTTATTAAGTACTGGAAGTTTTGATAAAGGTGATACTTTTTATTTACCAGCATCAACAACAAATACAATGAATGCGCAGGTAAATGTTTTAGAGTCAATTCATCCTATTTCAGCTCATGGTCGTTTAGGTTCTGGTAATGCAGATGATGATGAAGCAGATGTGGTATGGACTGGTCATAAGTGGGCGGGTACAGAGTTTACATTAAGAAATGAAAAAGCTTGGGCCGCTGGAGTAATTATCAAAGTACACTTTGTAGCATTAGAAGATGGAACGACAGTACAGGCAAGCAATATAACTAGCTCATCAAGTTTTTATTCAAGTCCAGTAAGGGCCAAAGGTGTTTATTGGTCGCTTTCACTATCTTATACACAAATAATGCAAAACGAGATCGTTTCAATTACATCAAATAAGCCAGTTCTTGCTTATTATACTTATGAAGATGGTAATGGATCTAGTATGTATACTTATCCACTGATGCCAGCATCTCAGGACTTAGTAGGATTTAATTCAATAAAATCTAAATTAACGACCTCTAGAACAGGTACGACGACTTTTGAAGTTATCGATACGAATCCAGCAGGAACATATAATATAAGTGGTGATGTTGCAGGAAGAAATGATATGGTAGCACCGACAGGAGAAAATATAAATGAATTCTCGCAAGATAATTATACAGGGGCAGCAATGCGTATAAAGTCAGATCAGCCAATGAGTGCATATACATATGATGATAGAGTAAATATTTCTCCAGGTGCAGGCTATAGTGCAACACCATTTGTACCAGTTAATAAATTATCTAAGCGTTATATCATTCCAAGTGCAGCAAAGTTTGTAGCAATAGTAACTGCTAGCTCAGCAACAGGAGTAAGTATTACGACTCCAGGAAATGCTACTTATACTGAAAGTTATCAAGCTTCTGGTGTTT
>CAJXHA010000076.1 GCA_913053615.1 uncultured Bacteriovoracaceae bacterium
TTTAGCTTTTTGCCAGATGTACGTCGTAAACTGTTGATTTCTTCCCAAAACTAATGTCTGGTTTCAAAAATGCGGGGGCCTTACTAGATCGCTTTACCACTACTCGCTTATTAGTATTTAACAAATTCTGGATAGTTTCTTGGCGATCAATGTCTTCACCAATATGCTCTCTAAAAAATAGCATTTCTTTTTTAGGTGCACTCTTTATATTCTTTTGCTCATACATTGGGTCATAAAAAAGCGTATCAAACTTTGTTAGATCCACTTCTAAACAAGCACTTGGATGAAAATTAAAGTGCTCTAATGGATTTTGCTTTAAGCTTAATTGGATTAATAGAGCGATTAAAGGATTGCGTTCACAAAAATCTATCTTACCCAATACACTATAAATAAGTAAGCTATCTCCCAGCATACCTGCAGTGCAGTCTAGGACACTTGGCTTGGCCTTACCCTTTTTAAGTCCAAGCGCCTTAAACAAAGGTTGTTCATAGATAGAGTTCTTATGAAAATAACGCTTATGATATTCCAATTGAGAGTGGATAGATATTTCAATTTTTTGACGCTTTTCATCCTGGTAATAGACTTGTCCACTCTCCCAGTATAATTGAATTTCAGGGGTTTGCTGCACACTTTTGATGGCACTTATATCCAATGCAAGCACCTTGCAAAAACTTTCCACATCAATTTGATTTCCATCAATAAAAAATTGCATAGTTAATGTTTAACCAATTTTATTTTAAAGAGCAATTTTTGTTAGTTTTTGGTGGACTAAGCAGGCATAAAATATGGTATATAATACATATTAGAGACCATTTAATTTAAGGATCTTCACATGAATCCAAAAGAGCATTACAAACACTACATCGGCATTAATGAAAAAGAAGAAAAAGAATTATTAGAGACCCTTGGGAAGTCTTCTCTTGATGATCTTTTTGAGCATATCAGTCCTGAGGTTCAGATGACTGAACTAGCTCTTCCACTAGCGCTTGAGCAAGCAGAGCTAAAAGAAAAAATTAATAATATTAGTAAGAAAAATAATAAGTGCCTAAGCTTTTTAGGAGATGGGCTACAAGATTTTACTATTCCAGATCTAGTTCCACGCATTTGTTCAATCCGTGGCTTAACAACTGCTTATACCCCGTATCAGCCAGAGAGAAGTCAGGGTACTTTACAATCACTATGGATTTATCAAAGTGCAATGGCCCAGATCACAGGCTTTGAAGCAATAAATGCTTCACTCTATGAAAGATCAACCGCCTTATTTGAAGCACTATCATGTGCGATTCGAATTCAGAAAAAGAAAAATAAGGTAATCGTTGCTGAAAATATTTATCCTGGTGATATCGAAGTTCTCAATACTATTGCAAAAGAAACTGAGATGGAAATCATTTATGCACCAATTGATGCAAAGACCTCACGCCTAGATATGTCTAAATTAAAAGAACTGCTAAGTGCAAAAGATATAGCTGGTATTGCCTACGCTCAAATCAATAGCTTTGGTCAAATTGAAGAGTTTGATGAACTCACTAATCTTGCCCACGATAATGATGCCCTTGCAATTGGAATTATAGAACCAATTGCACTTGCAAATAATGGTTTAAAAGAGCCGGTAAGCTGGGGATCAAAAGGTTGTGACATAATTGTTGGAGAAGCTCAACACCTTACACTTGCACCAAACTTTGGTGGTCCTGGTCTAGGTCTATTTGGTGTTCGCTATAATGACGATAATAAAATGCATATTAGAAATGCTGCTGGTAGATTTATTGGTAAGACAATTGATGATTATGGACAAGAGTGTAAATCAATTATTCTTTCAACTCGTGAACAGCATATCCGCAGAGAGAAAGCGACTAGTAATATTTGTTCTAACCAATCTTTTATCGCAACGGCCTGTGGTGCATCTCTACTTTACAGAGGATCTAAGGGACTAAGTGAAATGTATGAAGCTGCCCATAAAGCAGCTAGACATGCAGCTCAAGAACTTACTAAATTTGAAGGCGTTGACTTAAAATTTAATAATGAATTTTTTAATGAGATTACCATCTCTTTTTCAAAACATAATGTAAGTGAATTGATTGAAAAAGCATCTGAACAAGGTCTACATATTGGAGTGGATGTATCTAATCGTTGTGGGATAGATGAGAACCTATTACTTATTAGTTTCTCAGACAAGCATGGCCTAAGAGAAATCAATACTCTTGTTCAATTCTTTAAAGATAACTTTAAGCCCCGCTCTATTTCAAGTTCCATGGCAGATGTAAAGAATCATCAAAAAAGAGTAAATGCATTTGATCTTCCAAACTTTAATGCCAATGAGATCGTTGAGTACTATCAAAAACTAGGAAATCAAAACCTTTCTCCTGATGATGGAATTTATCCTTTAGGAAGTTGTACCATGAAATACAACCCTGAAGTTAATGATTGGGCCGCAAGCTTAGATGAATTTGCATCTACTCACCCACAAGCACCCACTCGAGATATTCAAGGTAATTTAGAAGTTCTTTTTGAAACACAAGAATGGTTTAAGAAAATCACTGGTCTGCCAGGAGTGACAACTCAACCGGTTGCTGGAGCTCAAGGAGAACTAGTTGGTTTAAAACTCTTTCAAGCCTATCACCGTGACCGCGGTGAAGGTGATACTCGAAATATTGTTATTATTCCTCGTTCTGCCCATGGAACAAATCCTGCAACTGCCACAATGGCAGGATTTATAACCAAGAAAGTTGATGGAAAAGAAATGGGTATCATCACCATTAGTGCGAAAGAAAATGGTGAAATGGACCTTGATCAAATTCAAAGCATTATTGATCAGTATGCAAGTAATATTGCAGGTATTATGGTTACTAATCCTAATACCGCAGGAATCTTTGAGACTAACTTTAAAGTTATGAGTGAGATGATGCATAAGGTGGGTGCGCTCGTTTATATGGATGGTGCAAATATGAATGCCATTGCTGGGAGAATTGATCTTGGTAAATTAGGTGTCGATGCTGTTCATAATAATTTACATAAGACCTGGTCAATTCCTCACGGAGGTGGTGGTCCAGGTGATGCTATTGTTGCCGTTAGTGAAAGATTAATTGATTATCTTCCAGGTCATCTAATTGTAAAAGAAGGTAATGAATTTAAACTAACGAGCCCTCAAAAATCGATTGGTTCTTTTCATCGCCATCATGGAAATTTTGCCCATAAAGTAAGAGCATATACATATCTTCTTGCATTAGGAAGCGATGGTATTAGAAGAATGTCAGCAGTCGCTACATTGAGTGCACGTTATCTATATCACCGTTTAAATAAAGTTTATCCTACCCTGCCTGCGGCTTCCCAGGATAACCCAAGAATGCATGAGTTTATTTTGACTCTTGCACCTGAGACTTTTGAAAGACTACAAAAAGCAGGTACACCTAAAGCAAATGCGATTGCTAGAGTTGGAAAATTATTTTTAGATTTTGGCTTTCATGCCCCAACTGTGGCCTTTCCAGAGCAATACGGTTTAATGATTGAACCAACTGAATCATTTACTAAAGAGGAACTTGATAAGTTTTACGATGTAGTTGTTACTATTCATCAAATCATTCACGAGCACCCAGAAGTTCTTACAACTGTGCCTCACTTTACTCCAATTGCAAGAGTGAATGAAGTTCAGGCCAATAAAGTAGTACAATTATCAGAGGCAATTCCACACACTTTACCAGAGGTAAAAGCAGATCGAGTTGCTTCAGATAAACTAAGAAATATGTCTAGCAATGAGATTATTAAAACGATTGTAAAGGCACATGAAGAAACGATAAAAGCTTAAAATACTTTACCGATGCTGAGTCCGAATAAGTTCTGGCTCAGCTCTTCGGTATCTGCATACATCGTTTTGTGATCATAGAATACTGAAAAAGATAACTCACTGGCCAAGACTTCACTTCTAAGACCTAGGGCATATCCCTTTAAACCATTATCAGCTTGCACACCACCTGTGTTTAGTGAGATTAAATTTTCTTTTTTAAAGAAATTAGTTCTATAAATAGAGCGAATCATAAATTGGGTAAATTTGATATCACTTAACTCTCCAGCACTAACTTGATACTGAGCTTGCGAAAGCTTTAGACCTGTCGCAAGTATGAACTTATCATTAAAGTTATATCCTAGTTCATAACTCAACTCACCTTGAGTATTAAAGTCATAATTTGGATTACTATCAGGCTGCATAAGAGCGATTGAAAAGTTTGCCATTAGCCCTTTTCCATTTTCTCTTTGCATATGCTCATATAAAAAACCAATATTAGAATTTGCTACTGTTTGAATACTCTCACTATTATCCACCTTATAATTAAGGCTATTTCTAGTGGAAATATAACTAATACGATGATCAGCTTTTAATTTTGGTGTCCAAGGTTTTTGAGTGCTTGTCTTTACACTAATATTTTTAGGAGTTGTACTGTGAGGAATACTTGGAATTATTTCTTTTTTATACTTCTTCGTTTTCTTTTTTAAGTAATCTCTAGTACTGGCATAGACTTTTACTTTCTTTGTTGCAAGTTGAGTAATTTCTGATTTTAAACAATTTGGATTCTCAGCTAGCAATTTAGTTCTATCTTTTTTAGTAATAAGGGCTCTTTTAATAACTAATACATCACCCTTTAGGATAACATTACATTTAAAGCGAATATCTTCTTTCGCTAAACGGATCATTTCTTGATCTTTAAATTCATGATTTGTCTTTATTTGATTAATTGTCGCATGCTTTTTAACCGAACCTTCTGCACCCCAAAGTCTTTTGGCCCCTATAGAGTAAAGTATTGTTCCTAGAGACTCTCTTTCTCGAGCGACATAGGGATATGTTTCAAAGGCATAAAGGAAAGAGTTTAATAGTAAAAATAGACATAAGATCTTCATCTCTTATAGTTTAACAAGTTTTTTAATCAATTTTTAGAGGCAAAGCTTGCTTGGAAGGACTATGAAAGTTCTAGCTTTTCACTCAGACTTTTGAGTTTTTCTGGATTTAGTTTTTTTAAGTACTTGGAATCCAATTCGTAGTACCTATGAATATCGAGAATTAATTTAGCTCTCCAAACTTGGTATTGTTCAGATTTTTGGACAGAGTTACTTAAATTTAGCTCAAAAGAGTTCACATACATAAAAAGAGCACTAGCAAGTTCCTGCTTAATTTTATTTTTTAATGATTGAGCTGAAGCAAAAAAACAATCATAGCGCTCAGGCATTTCAGTAATAAATTTACAACGATCTTCAATGACTTTGCGTCTTTCAAGCATAATCTCTCTAGCATCGGCCTTAACAATTGGATCGATACTATTAAATGCATAAAGCAGATAACCGATCGATCCAAAAAATACTAAAATAAATGCTATTTGATAAAACTTATTATTCATTGCCCCTATGGTAAACTAATTTCTACCCAAGGTCTATTAACACTTACAAATTCATTTTCCATGGCCTTAAGCTCGCTAAAAACCTTGCCAGTCACATTAATAAAGCCTGTTTTCGCCTTATCTATTCTAATTCTAATTTTCCTTTGATCTTCATCATAAAAAATCCCACCGTATCCTTTAATCCAAACACCATTTTTGAGACTAAAATTTAATTTATTATTATCCGTCCAGATATTGATATTATTAATACTCATTCCACCTACAAAAGGCAGATAGAATGTCATCTTTTTATTTAGACACATATCTAGTGCACTATCGAGCATAGTTTTTTGATTTAATTCACAATCAAGGCTAATACCCGAAATATATCCGTCCTTATCCTCACCATTTGTATACTCAATTCGCTCGGAACGAAGAGAAATACTCTTATCACTGGCATTCAAATCAACTTTTTCAACCTTTAAATTTTTCCACTCACTGACTTGTGCTGGTAAAGAATCTAGTGAGAAATCCCCATTCTCTGTATTAAGAATTAAACTACCTGATTGCAATTCAACCGAGAAATTCTTCCCATAATCTTCATTGTCATAAAGAAATGTGTCTGCACTCCCTTGTCCACTTGGTGAAGTATAATCAGCTTTAAAATTTTCAATTTTTACGTTTGGAATTTGAGCAAAGGCCCCTGTACTTAGCACAATTATTAGCATCCATGCTTTCATGATTGTCTCCCTCTTTTAAAATGTCTATTCATTTGTGTGTTGTGCAATAGTATATTATGCTTTGAATTAAAATTTTGAATCCGGAAGGGCTTTCCCAATATGAGTTTCTTGATAGAAACTTAACACAAATTTAGGGAATGTTTGATATAAATACTCTAAATAAAACAAAGGTTTAATATGTTAAATAGCAAATTACTTGTTCTGAGCTTAATGCTCATCAATTTTAATTTACTAGCTTCTGAGTTTCCAATGGGAGATGCCAAGAAATCATGGGGAGTTAGAGTTGATAACTTAGATGAACAATTTAAATTAAAGCTCGGTACCCGTATTCAGGCCATTGCTAAAAATACTGTCGTTACTGATAGTAATGATGACAAGGAAAGCTTTACTGATTTTTATATTAGACGAATGAGACTAATGCTTGAAATTAAGTATACAGAAGGCTGGAAATTTTATGCTGATATTAGAAATGATGATGTATCAAAAGCTGATAAAGGTGAGCAGGACTTTAATATTGGTGATGCCTATCTTGAGAAAAAAATTAATGATCATATGAAACTGAGATTGCTAAGAGCAAAGGTTGATGTTTCACGCACTGAAACTGTTTCATCAGCGAGAATCTTATTTTTAAATCGTGCCAGCATTGCTGATCATGCCGCACAATATGTATCTCATAATAGACGTGCGGCCAACGCACAAATCCTTGGGAAGTTAGGTAATAAGGCCCACTATCAATTAGTTATTGGTGATGGTGTCTATTCTGGAAAGTTCTTTGATTCACAAGATAATACTCCCGACAAAGTGATAAAACAAAATGCTATGATAGGTGGAAAGATTAGAGTATCTCCAATTAAAGGCATGGAAGAAAGTAAGCTTAGAGAAGCGTATTTTGGAAAAGAACAAGTATTCTCATTTGGATTTGGAGCATTTAATACTTCAAATATTACAATCGATAATGGCACCAATCAGTTTGATACTAATAGAACTTTATATAATGCTGAAGTTACTTATCATAATAATGCTCTTACTATTCTTGCAGAGGCCTTTCGCTTTGATGGTGAATTTTATGATCTAACTAGCTCTGATAGAATTGGGAGTTCAAGTGGTTATGTCATTCAAGGAGAATACTGCCTTGAATCATACTACGCCCCATTTATGCGAGTTGAGAGTTGGAATCGCTTTGATCAAGCTGATGACATGACACAGAAAAGTTTTGTACTAGGAATCAACCGATACCTTAAAGGGGAAAAGTTTCGTTATGGATTCTTTTATACAAAAGATGAATACGACAAAAATATAGGTGATGAAACAGCTGAAAGCGTACAAGTAACTTTAATGATGAATTACTAAGTGCTAAACTTAGTGGATGTTTAAAAAAACCAAAGAAGTTTCTGAAAACTTATTATCAGTTGATATAAATAAGGCATTATTCTACCTTGCCCTTCCTATGGCCATAAGTATTTTGGCCAATATGTCTTTTAATTTAGTGGATACGTACTTCATCGGACAATTAGGTATCGACCAACTTACGGCAATTAGTTTTTCTTTTCCTGTTGTCTTTGTGGTTTTTAATTTGGCCATTGGTTATGGAATTGGATTAAGTTCTGTCTTATCCCGCCTTATTGGAGCTGATGAAATTAAGACTTATTATAATGTGGGTTTTATTGGAATCATTCTTTCAATTATTCTGGCCATCATTGTTGTAAGTATAGGAATTAATACAATTGATCCTCTCTTTAGTTTTCTAGGCGCTAAAAAAGATCATTTACCTTATATCAACGAGTATATGTTCTATGCATACTTGGCGATGGGAGTGCGTTTTGTTTCTGTCTCTCTATCATCTCTTTTTCGAGCAAGAGGCAATACAATAGTACCTTCCATAGCAATATTATCCACCTCATTATTTAATTTTGTACTAGATCCTGCCCTTATATTTGGTTTTATGTTTATACCGGCCTTAGGAATTAAAGGAGCAGGTCTAGCAACATTGATTTCTAATATACTGGCCTTCATTATCGAAATAATATTTGCTGTTAAAGGAAGCTTTTTAAATTTAAGATTTACACGTCTTCCTAAAGAAAAGCTTTTTGAAGTTTTTGAAATAGCTCTACCAGCAAGTTTTGCAAATGCACTTAACCCACTTAGTGTAAGCTTTATGAACTTTCTACTAGCAAAGTATGGAGATACTTTTGTTGCAGGCTTTGGAGTTGGAGTAAAAATTCAATTTTTTATTCTCATTCCGATTCTCGCCCTATCTGCTGCTGTCTCACCTATTGTCGGTCAGGCCAGTGGAGCAAAAAACCAAGCACGTATCGATGAGACCCTTAAGGCATCTTTAAAATTTAGTTTTTTATGGATTCTAGCAATAGCTATTCCCATCTTTATTTTTAAAGAAAATATAGTCTCTGAATTCATTCCTGATTTAAAAGACTTTAGATTTACCAATTTATTTTTAACAATTATTCCCATCTCATTAATTGGTTATGCAGCTGTTATCATTAACTGTGCCGCACTTAATGCCTTTGGAAAAGCAAAGCAATCTCTATTTATTATCTCCCTAAGAACTTTTGTTCTCTTTACACCCATAGCATTTTTATTAAAAGAGCTCTACTACGAGAACGGAATTCTATACGCAGTTGCACTCACAAATATAATTCTTTTTATTTTTTGCCAAAGATTAGATGTAAAAATCAAAGATTAATTAGGCGGCTTTATTTCGGATAAAGCTATACTTTAATAAGATATTTTTTAATTCTTGTTTTTTAATTGGCTTAGCTATGAAATCATCCATACCTGCAGCGATATACTTTTGACGATCTTCACTAAATGCATTTGCAGTTTGTGCCACAATTATTGGAGACTTAGCTTGATACTTTTCTTTTATTAACTTAGTCGCCGTGACACCATCCATTATAGGCATTTGAATATCCATAAAAATCAAATCATATGAATTATTATGTAATTGAATAATATCTAGAGCTTCTTCACCATTATTAGCGACTTCACAATCGAGACCTTCACGCTTTAACATAACAGTAATTAATTTTTGATTTACTTGATTATCTTCCACCACAAGTATTTTAAGATTTTGATCGACTTCTTCATTTCTAATTTTCGCTTTATAACAATATTTAATCAGATTTAGTCCACGACTTAATACAAGTGACATTCCAAAAGTAGAGCCCTTACCCTTTTCACTCTCAACAAAAACTTCACCACCCATCATATCAATAAGCTTTTTACAGATTGATAGACCGAGACCAGTTCCACCATACTTTCTTGTTATTGAAGAATCAGCTTGTGAAAATGAATTAAATAATTTTTTAAGATTTGATTCAGATATCCCTATACCATGATCTTTAACAAAAATTCTTAAATCAAATTTTGTTGGAGAATAGGATTGAAATTCATACCCAACTTCAATCGTATCATTTTCAGAGAATTTTAAAGCATTAGTTAGATAATTATCAATAATCTGTCTGATACGAACAATATCACCAATCACAAAAATGTCATCATCGTTTTGGTTGGTGAATTTTATTGTATTATTCTTTTTCTTAGCAGTAAATGCATTAGAGGCAATTACACTTCTAAACATTTCATGCAAATTAAATTCAATAGACTCAAGCTTAAGCTTTCCTGATTCAATTTTAGAAATATCTAGAATATCATTAATAATATTTAATAAATGATCTCCACTTGTTTTAGCAGTAGAAAGAAAGTCTTTCTGCTCTTCAGTTAAACTAGTATCATAGAGCATATCAATCATGCCTAACATACCATTCATTGGAGTTCTAATTTCATGGGACATATTGGCCAGAAATTCTGATTTAGCAATTTGCCCCTGTAACGCTTCATCTCTTTTTGCAATTAAACTTTCTTCAAAATTATGAGATTGAATAATTTGTGCAAAAACATCAGCACAAGAGCTTAAAAAATCAGCTTCAAGTTCATTATATGCATGGCCATGCGGTAGGTAGAAAACAATAACACCTAGAACTTTTTCGCCACGACCTATAATTGGTACATTATAATGCCCATGAGCTGAAATTCCAGGAAAAGTAACCTCATGCCTATGATCCACACAGCTAGCATGAATGAGTTTCTTTTCTTGCATGGCTCTTCCACATAAGCATTTACCACATTCAACCTTTGAGCAAAGTTTTTCAATTTTCTCACCAAGATTACTTGAGACTTCAAGGGCAAGATTACCATCAAGGTCAGTTAAAAAAACACCACCTTTTTTCTCGATCTTTAGCCAAGGTATATTTAAGATATGATTTAGGCCTTTAGATAATTTTTGATTAAGATCCATATCCAGTGAGCGGTCTAAGCTTAATAAATTATTTAAGGCAGTACTTTCTCTATGAGCTGTTTTTAATTTTTCTTCTTGTCTTTTTTCTCTTGTAATATCTAAGTGAGTTCCCGTAAAACGAATAGGATTTCCTTCATTATCCCACTCTGAAAAACGACCTCGATCTAAAATATAAACCCACTCACCATTTGCATGCTTCATACGGTGTACATTTTCATAAAAACTTGTTTTGCCTTCCATATATGCTTTTATATCGGCATAACATTTTTCAAGATCATCAGGATGCACTCTTGATTCCCATGTATCTAAACTCATTTCAATTTGTGTAATATCTAGACCAAGCATACTCGCCCAGTTTTGATCAAACTTCACGGAGTTATCAGCTAAATACCAATCCCATATTCCAAGCCCTGCACCATCTAATGCAAGCTTTAAATATGTATTACTTTCTCTTAGTTCTTGCTCTGCAATTGCTAGTTTTTGAGATTTCTGCATTCTTTCATCAATATCTTGGCACACACCATTTAAGCCTGTGACATTACCTTTATTATCATAGACTGCTTCCCCTCGCCCCTCTAGCCAGACCCATTGTCCTGCTTCATTCTTGATACGATACTGATCAACATAAGGAGTACCTTCACTGATAGCGATATCGATACTTTTTTGAATTTTATCTATATCATCTGGATGAATAGATTGCATTAAAGCTTCATAACTAGGGTTATCAACACCCTTTTTCATATGAAAAACTTCATACATTTTATCTGACCATACAATTAATTGTGATTTTAAATCAAAGTACCAATGACCAATATTACCAGCATTAGCTACTTCCTCAAATTGAAACTTTTGTAATCTTAGTTCAATTAAAGCGACTACTTGTTCAGCTAATATATTTAAATTTTCAATTTGATCTTTACTTAATTTTTTTGGAGAATGATCAATCACACAAAGGGTTCCAATACTAAATCCATCACTTGTTTTTAAAGGAATACCTGCATAAAAAACAACATTAGGACTTCCTGTACAAAGAGGATTATCAAAGAAACGTTCATCCTTAGTGGCATCTTCAATAATAAAGGCACCTTCTTGATGAATAGCATGACCACAATAAGATATATCTCTAGGAGTTTCACTCGCTTTTAGGCCATATTTAGATTTAAACCATTGTCTCTCTCCATCAATTAAAGAGATTAATGAGATAGGACAACCGGATAATTGTGCTGCTAATTTGGTAATATTATCAAATTCTTTTTCGGCCTTAGTATCAAGTACTCTAAGTGCATTTAGTGCACCTAATCTTTCTTCTTCGTTAAATGGAAGTTGAGCCTTTTTCATAGAAACATTATCGACGTTAACAATGCTTAGATTTAATATTTTTTAAAAGTTTTTTTAATATTTAACCAAGATAAACAGCTGAAAATACATAGTATTTTTAGATTCATTGGAAATCTTCATACTACTTAAATACTCAGTTTTATTCTGAGGTACCATCTAGCAAGGATTCTATCTCTTTGTATAATTTTTCTAAAACTTTGAGCATTTCCTCTTTTGAAACATCCTGTGAAGATAATTCAATAAAAGCACCTTTTTCACTTAGCTCATCTGCACCATAAGAGCTACCTGTACCCTTCAAATTATGTCCTAATTTTTTTACATCATTTCTAAACTCGTCCAAGTTATCATAGTTTGAATTAATAATATTTTCTAAGCGCATAAGTATTGATTTTAAAAAGTCATTTCTTTTTTCTAATAGCTTTAATCTAACTCTTTTTTCAAAGTCATCGGATATATTGTCTTTTAAAGGATCTATATGCTGATAAATCACATCAATAAGTTTTGCTCTATTAATTGGCTTATTTAAAACAGAATTAAAGCCAGCTTTTTGCATTGCTTTTAATTCATTATGACTATTATAAGCAGTAAATGCTATGGTTTTAAGCTTTGGAAATTTCTTATTTAAAACTTTAATAACATCAAAACCACTCATATCTGGCATATTTATATCTAAAAATAAAATATCGACTGGATATTTTTGCACATACTCTAAACATTCCTTTCCACTTGAGACAGTACTTACATTTTGAAAGAATTCTTTTAAATGTTCACATAAAATATCACGATTATCCGGCATATCATCACAGATTAAAACATTTAGCTCTGTATCTAGTTTATGGCTTTGAGGAACTTTAATCTTATTTGTTTTTAGACTTAAATCCCAAGGTAATAATGGGTAAATAAACGTATGAGTTGTGTTTTCTATATTCTTAGTAGAAGACTTATTAATAACAACTCGATGATCTGAACTCAATTTAAATGGTGTATAGTCATT